>JBEIEG010000045.1:0-12674 GCA_040383035.1 Hyphomonadaceae bacterium
ATAGCTCATCGCCTTCGCACCACCAGCCTTCGCCAGCGTCATCGTGATCGCCGCCGTCAACGTCGTCTTACCATGGTCAACGTGACCAATCGTGCCAATGTTGCAATGCGGTTTCGTACGTTCAAACTTTTCCTTAGCCATTTTTGTCTCTCAGCTTTTCATAAGTTGGGTAAAAGGGGTTTGGGATTAGCCAGCAAGCTTGGCGAGTACTTCCGCACTCACGGCCCGTGGCACTTCTTCATAGTGGTCGAAGGACATGGAGAACGAAGCGCGACCCGAGGAGAAGGACCGCAAATCATTCACATAGCCAAACATGTTAGCCAGAGGCACCATGGCGTTTACGACGTTTGCGTTGCCGCGCATGTCTTGGCCTTGGATCATCCCGCGACGCGAGTTGATGTCGCCGATCACGGAACCCGTGAACTCTTCTGGGCTGACGACTTCCACTTTCATGATGGGCTCAAGCAGACGTGGATCACCATGTTGCTTCAACTCACGGAAAGCGGCGCGTGCTGCGATTTCGAACGCCAAAACGCTCGAGTCCACATCGTGGTAAGCACCGTCGATCAAGGTTGCCTTCAAGTCGATCAGCGGGAAGCCCGCCAACAGACCGTTGGAAACCGAGCTTTCGAGGCCCTTAATGACGCCTGGGATATATTCCTTAGGCACCGAACCACCGACGATTTGGCTTTCGAAGGTAAAGCCAGTGCCTGGGTCACCTGGCTCAAAAATGAGCTTGATGCGGGCAAACTGACCGGTACCACCGGTTTGCTTCTTGTGGGTGTAGTCGATTTCAGCGCGCTTGTTGATGCGTTCGCGATACGCCACTTTTGGCTGACCAACGTTTGCGTCCACGTCATAGGTACGACGCAGAATGTCGACCTTGATGTCCAAGTGCAGTTCGCCCATGCCACGCAGGATGGTTTGGCCGCTTTCTTGGTCGGTCGATACGCGGAACGATGGATCTTCGTTCGCAAGCTTTGCCAATGCCAGACCCAATTTTTCTTGGTCTGCCTTCGACTTAGGCTCAATCGCGATTTCGATCACAGGCTCTGGGAATTCCATGCGCTCAAGGATCACTGGCTTCAAGGTGTCGCACAGGGTGTCCCCGGTACGGACTTCTTTCAGACCAGCCAAAGCAACGATGTCGCCAGCATAGGCTTCCTTCACGTCTTCGCGGTTGTTCGCATGCATCAACAACATGCGGCCAATGCGTTCTTTCTTGTCGCGCGAAGAGTTCAACACGCCGTCGCCGGTTGAACACTTGCCCGAGTAAACGCGGCAGAAGGTGATCGTGCCGACGAATTTGTCGTCCATGATCTTGAAGGCCAGCATCGAGAATGGATCTTCGTCGGTTGGCTGGCGGGTTGTTTCTTCGTCGGTTTTGAAGTCGATCGCTTTGATGCCTTCACGGTCTGCAGGCGATGGCAAGTAATCCACAACCGCGTCCAACAAGGGCTGTACGCCTTTGTTTTTGAAAGCAGAACCGCACAAAACAGGGTGGAATGCACGGCGGCGAACCGCGGTGCGGACCAAACGACGAATGGTATCTGCGTCCGGCTCTACGCCTTCGAGATATTCCATCATCACTTCGTCGTCCATTTCGACAACGGCTTCCAGCATCTTGTGACGATACTCATTGGCTTGCTCAAGAAGGTCAGCAGGAATTTCTTCCTCGTTGAACTTTGCGCCCAAGCTTTCTTCCAACCAGACGATCGCCTTCATGGTGATCAAGTCGATCACGCCCTTGAAGTTGTTCTCGGCACCGATAGGCAATTGCAAGCACACGGGCTTACCACCCACGCGGGTCACGATTTCGCTGACGCAGTTATAGAAGTCCGCGCCGATCTTATCCATCTTGTTGACGAACACGATGCGGGGCACGTCATACTTGTCAGCTTGGCGCCAGACGGTTTCGGTCTGAGGCTCAACACCTTGGTTACCGTCGAGCACGCAGACAGCACCATCCAACACGCGCAGCGAACGCTCAACTTCAATCGTGAAGTCCACGTGTCCTGGGGTGTCGATGATGTTCAAGCGCTTGTCGCGCCAGAAGCAGGTGGTCGCAGCGGACGTGATGGTGATGCCGCGTTCTTGCTCTTGCGTCATCCAGTCCATGGTAGCCGCACCGTCATGGACTTCGCCAATCTTGTGGGACTTACCGGTGTAGTACAAAATGCGCTCAGTCGTCGTGGTCTTGCCAGCGTCGATGTGCGCCATGATGCCAAAGTTGCGATAGTCAGAAATCGCGTGGGTGCGAGGCATTGAAAAACCCTTTCAGGGGAGATCGTGGTTTTGCTGGAATTACCAGCGATAATGCGAGAATGCGCGGTTCGCTTCAGCCATCTTATGCGTGTCTTCACGCTTTTTGACAGCCGAACCGCGGTTCATGGCGGCGTCGGTCAACTCACCAGCAAGACGCTCTTGCATGGTGGTTTCGTTGCGCTTGCGCGCAGCGCCCACGAGCCAGCGGAGAGCCAATGCCTTGCGGCGCTCTGCACGGACTTCGACAGGAACCTGATAGGTTGCCCCACCCACGCGGCGCGAACGCACTTCGATGGCAGGAGAGATATTATCAAGAGCATCATGGAAGACCTCCAAAGCGGACCGCTTAGCGCGCTTCTCACAGAGATCGAAGGCACCGTAGATGGTCGATTCTGCAACCGACTTCTTGCCCTCATACATGATGTAATTCATCAATTTTGTGACATCCATATCCCCGAACTTCGGGTCTGGCAGGATATCGCGCTTTTCGGCGCGGCGACGACGTGACATGGGAAAACCTCGTGTCTAGACTTTAGCAGCAGGGCATGGCCTGCAAGAAAACCAATCCGTTTGATGGCTGTTGCGGAGCAACTTTGGAGCCAACGAACAAACCAAAATGAAAAAATAAGTTGCTGAGCAACTTATTTTGGACGCTTCGCACCGTAATGCGAACGGCGTTGCTTACGATTCTTAACGCCTTGCGTATCGAGAACGCCGCGCAGAATGTGGTAGCGAACGCCGGGCAAATCCTTCACGCGGCCGCCGCGGATCAGAACCACCGAGTGCTCTTGCAAATTGTGGCCTTCACCTGGGATGTAGCACACAGCTTCAGAACCCGAGGTCAAACGAACCTTAGCAACCTTACGCAAAGCCGAGTTCGGCTTCTTTGGGGTGGTGGTGTAAACGCGGGTGCAAACACCACGACGTTGAGGGCAGCCTTTCAGGGCTGGAACCTTGTTGCGCACCTTCAATGGTTGGCGCGGCTTACGGATCAACTGGTTGATCGTTGGCATGTTTCTATAACGCTCCTGTATAGCCGACGGATGGGTGGCTATTACCCTCTTTCCAATGCGCGTCCCGCCAAGACGGGTAACCAAGGAGGTCAAGCTGCGCGCGCAGCCCTATATCAAGCCTCCAAACGCAAACGCCAAAACGAGCAAAACCACCGTCCCCCTTGGTCCGGTGCGCCATGCGCGAGATGATCACAGTGTCTGGAAGACCCCACAAACCTAAGCCATGCCCTTAAGGCACCCCAAGACTCAGAGGCTTTCTTCGGCCGCGTTCCTATATCCGGACGGGGTTTGGGTCAAGATGGGGGCGCAGTGGGGGGTATTGGAATTATTTTGTACACTCGCTCTTTCGCTACTTTTCCAAAGCCCTGTCAAATGCAATAGGATTACAGATTACCTCTAATGGTTTTTCGGCGATTTCCGATGGTACCATCTTGCAATTGAGGTTAGTCTCTTGAGACAAGACATTTTGAGATTTCTAAAATTGTGCACCAAGAAAGCAGTTTCTTGGCGACTGATCCTTGTTCAGTTGGTCAAGCTGGCAAATCAACAATCAGAAAGCTTGGATATTGAGAACAGAATGCCATGAACTCTTCGAAAGCCAACCTCAGCAAGAAAGAAGAATATCGAAAAAGAGCGCAGCGCCTGATTGCTGGTGACTTCCACATCGAGGACTTAAATCGCCTGCTGCTTTTTCTCCGCGAAAACTCCTTCGGCAACAAGAATGTTCGCGAAATTGGCGACATGATTGCACACGGGGACACCAGAGAGAAGGGTATCTCATTCCAACACGTCTCTGACAAAATGGAACTAATTGAGTTTAAGCTTCCACATATAGAGGCATATCCAAGTATTCCAGAAATATCTCTTGAAGATGCACCGCGAAATTTTCTTCCAGCAATGGAAGCTTGTTTGCGACTGATGGATACTTCGACAATTCGCACACAACTAAACATGAAAAAAGGAGTGCAGAGCGATCATTAAGGCGGATCAAAAGCCAATTTTTTGAAAAGGAAAACGGGTGCTTTGCCTTAAGGGGCTACACATTATCGCAAGCAGAGCAAAAACTTATCAAAGTCCTCACGAGTATGCTATCAGGAGCAAGCCTCTATACTGGCGACCAACTATTTGATGAAATTGAAAAACTGCTCGTGAGGCACAAATTCATCGACAAAAATCAAGCGCCCCAATTGCTAGCCCGCAAGCCGCACATTTTGCTTTTCGCAATCGAACGAATGCACCTCGTCGAATTTCCACTGACAAACGGAAAAAGGGTAGTGGCACAGGCGGGTTGGGATTTAGAAAATGGCTTAGCAAAGTTAAACGTATACATTTCCCATGTGATAAGCTGGCAGGGCTCGAACAGAACAATAATCAGCCTTTTGTTCTCGACCGATTTAAGTGCCGAAGAATGGGCACCTGAGTTCAATCCTTTACTGGGATCAAAGCTGATTTCATGTCCAATTGAAATGACGTCGGAACCCCGCCTAAGGCTTTTGAAAGATCGATAACTAATTCAGGAACTTACGAACTGGAGTAATATTGCGCTGCACGCTGAATGGGGTTGCCAGCCTCCACCAGTTCGCGACAAATTCCCCCTTCCCGCACAAACCACCCACCATGCATCGCCCCGCGGAGGTCATCTTCGATCTTGCTCACCCAAGCTATGCGGTCAAAGCGTAGCATTATAGAAGCGCGAAACGCGCGTTTTGCGGCCCCAGCTTGGGCAAGAAGACTTGTTGGGCGGCTCTAATGGGGGCGTGACGTAGAAGCGTTCCAAAGCAAATCCATTTTCCATTGCGTTGTCATCCCCGAAGGCGTCAGCCTATCGGGGACCTTGTGCCGCAAAGTCCTTGGGGGTCCCCGCTCTGCGCTTTCGCTTCGGCGGGGATGACAGATGGCGGCAACCCCCAATCCATCCGACCGAACGCGTGCACCCGTACGCTTAGGCCATGAACAAAAAACCCAAAAAACCCGCCCCGCCTGCCCCGTCAAAATCCTTTTTCCGTACGAAGGAGGAACAGCAAAAGATTATCCAAGAGCGGAAACAAGAAGAAGCCGCTTTGATTGAGCATCTTGAGGGTATTCTCGATAAAATTGATCAGCGAGAAGCCAAGGCCAGGGCCCGTGCAGAGGCGCAGGCCAAAGCGCAAAACCTGTCGCCAAAGGAAACAAAAGCCCTGATTAAGCAGGCGGTCGAAGCGCCATTTCAGCGGGATAAACCACGACATATCCCCACGTGGCTGCGGCATAGTAAAGTAGACCCCGTCCACAACACTGAGGAGTTTCGGTCAGAGTTAAGCCGACTGTTGGGGATTGGTAAGCGGGGGTAAGTAAGGCAGACGTGGCTGTCTTATAGTTTCATAGGGAAAAACTCGCCCTATGCCCGGTGTGCCTGAGCCCGACTGCCGTGTGAAGCCGGAGGTCAGGTCTTTCAATAGGCTTGGTCCAACCTCGCGGATAGCTACATTTTTGTTGGCGCGCAACTTTGATCCTTTGGATCAAAACGCGCTTACAAGACACAGGCGCGCAACTTTGATCCGTTGGATCAAAACGCGCTTATGAGAAGCCTTTACGTACTAGGCGGGGGTAATGTCACCACCGAGGAGGGCTCATGATCCTCCCTTGGGCACACAGACTTACACAGCCGGGGCGCACGGTTTGCGTCGTAATCCGGGCCAGTCCGTTAATCTGGCCCACCCTTTTTGGCGCAACCCATGCGCCCCGGCCCCTCTATCTGGTCACCCCCGCCGGGTCTTTCTTGGCGGGGCTATGGGTGTTGGGGGGTGCTTCTCCCCTCTCCGCCTTTCGGCGCGACAGGGATGGCAGGCAAAGAAGTCGTACCCAAACAAAAAGGCCCCGATCGGATGACCGGGGCCTTGATTTCAAACCACCGAAGAAAGGCTTAGTCAGCCTTCTTCTTAGCAGGAGCTTTCTTCTTTGGCGCAGGCTTTTCTTCTGCCGCAGCTTCAGCTGGGGCTGCTTCGGCTGGCGCGTCTTCCTTTTTGGCCTTTGCCTTGGCTGGGGCCTTTTTGGCAGGCTTAGCTTCTGCAGCCGGGGCGACTTCATCTTCGCTCTCCAGCTCAGCGCGGGTAACCGTCACGTCGGTAACCTTGGCCAATTGCAGAACGAAGTCGACGACCTTTTCTTCATACAAAGGCGCGCGCAAGCTGGCCACAGCATTGGGGTTCTTTTGGAAGAACTCATAAACTTGACGCTCTTGACCGGGATAGCGCGAGGCTTCGGCTTGAATGGCACGGCCAACTTCTTCGTCTTTCACTTCGACGCCATGGACGCGGCCAAGCTCTGCCAAGACGAGGCCCAAGCGCACGCGACGCTCTGCAATCTTGGTGTATTCAGCCTTCAGCTCGTCTTCCGACTTGCCGGCATCTTCTGGGTCTTCATTGCCAGCGGCCTTGTCTTGGGTCACTTGCGCCCAGATGGCGTCAAACTCGGCTGCCAACATTTTGGGAGGCAACTCAAAGCTGTGGGTGGCGTCCAAAGCGTCCAACAACGAGCGCTTGGCCTTTTGGCGCGACAATTGTGCCAACTGATCTTCGATATTCTTCTTGATCGCGTCCTTCAGGGTCGCAAGGTCCGAAAGGCCGATATTCTTGGCCAAGTCATCGTCAATCTTGGTTTCAACGGCCTTTTTGACTTCAACCACAGTGACGTCAAAGGTCGCGGCCTGACCGGCCAAAGTCGCAACGCCATATTCGGCGGGGAAAGTCACGTTCAAGACTTTTTCGTCGCCAGCTTTCACGCCAACCAATTGCTCTTCAAAGCCTGGGATATAGGTGTTGGAGCCCAGAACCACGGTGGAGCCATCGGCCTTGCCGCCGTCAAACTCAACGCCGTTCAACTTGCCGACAAAGTTGCAGACAACCGCATCGCCATTGGCTGCTTTGCCCTTCTTCACTTCAAAGGATTGCGACTGCTTGGCGATCTCGGCCAAGGCTTCGTCGATTTCCGCTTCGGTTGCTTCCGCCACTGGGCGGGTCACCGACAGGGTTTGGATATCCGCAGGGGTGAAGTCTGGCATGATGTCGAGTTCAACATCAAAGGTCAGGTCGGCCTTGCCGTCCATCACATCTCCGAGATTACCCAAATTGGTCACGTCGGGCTGGCTGGCAGCGCGGATGCCGTTGTTCGACACGGTGCTCTCAATGCCTTCTTGCACCAGCTCGTTCAACAAATCGCCCATGATGGACTTGCCATACATGCGCTTCACATGAACGACAGGCACTTTGCCTTTGCGGAAGCCCTTGATGTTCAATTGAGGGGCCAATTCTGCGATCTTGGCATCGGTGCGCGTGGCAATGAGGGCGGCAGCAATAGTGACGCCATAGACGCGGCTGAGGCCTTCAGCAGATTTTTCGACGATTTGCATGATGATGTCCTAAAAAGGAAGCGGATTACGCGGGTTGATGGGATAGCGCTGGGGCCTAAGCCCGAAAGGTGCGCGCCTATGCCACGATGTGGGGCGGATGTCTATGCTGGGTGCAGTAAGTGGTGCGGTCGGGGGGAGTCGAACCCCCACGCCTTGCGGCGCTGGAACCTAAATCCAGTGCGTCTGCCAGTTCCGCCACGACCGCGTTCCGTTGGGGCTTTTGGGCCAAGCTGGCGCCCGGGTCAACCAAGGGGTGCAGGTGGAGCTGTCAGCCCTGTGTCCTGCTGCGCATCTAAATGTCTCAGACCATGGCGCAATCGTGGTAAAGTAACGGGCTTCCTAGCAAAAACAGTCAAATTTGCTGGGAATATGTCTCAAATTCTGCTAGAATGGAGGGGGGTAATCCTGCGGGGCCGGAAACAAAATGTCAGATTTTGATGTCGCCTATGACAAAAGCGCGGATGTTTTGTACATTTCCACGAAGTTGACGGGGCCTAGTTACAGGTCTGAAGGCGAAAACGGCATTGTGTGGAGCCATCAGATCGCCGATGGCCGTTTGGTCAGCATGACGGTGATGGATTTCAATGCCCAGTGGCAAAATCGCCTCGCGCATCTGACCGAACAGCTCAACGAGCAATTGCATGCTCCCAGCCTTGTTGGACCCACGGGACGGGCGCAGGCGACGAATTAAAGCTGCCCGTAATCGCCTTCAATGCCCAATAGGGCGCGGCCAGCGAGTTCGAGTGAGCCTGGGGCGACCATGATGTGCTGGGTGGCGACATGGGCGTCGCGGAAGCGGCGCTGCAGTGGGCAGGTCTCATAGACTGATGTTCCCCCGCCAAGATCGTGCATCATGCGGGTGATCTCTGCACAGGTGCGGACGGCATGGGTGGCGGCAATGCGCAAATTGGCGCGATCTTCTAGGGTCAAGGCCCCGGTGCGGCTGGCCCCCTCATAGGCGGTCTCTGCGCTGTCGAGCAGATAGGTGCGGGCCGCGCGAAGCATGCCTTCAGCCTTAGCGACGTCGACTTGCGTTGAAGCCCGCTCTGCCAAGGGTCTGCGCGCCCCTGTCGGCACTTTACCGCCAGCGAGCGCGACCAGATCGTCAATCGCGCCACGTGCATTGCCCAGTGCCACGGCCGCGATCGACAGGGCGAGAAGACCAAAGGCTGGGAAAGCATAAAGCGGCCGTTCGATCCGGGCCTTATCATCGGTCAGCGAGACCGAACGGTCAGCCGGGATCAAGACATCGGTTACGGCGAGATCGCCACTGCCGGTGCCCTTCATGCCCATGGCATGCCACGTATCGATGAGCTCGACTTGGTCGCGCTCAAACCACATCATGCGGGCTTGAGGTGCCCCGTCGCCCAGAGTCAAAGCGCCACCGACCAGCCAAGCACAATTCGCACTGCCAGAGCCCCAATTCCAGCGCCCGTTCACCCGGTACTGATCGCCCTCGCGCACCGCCTTGCCCTTGGGCGCAAAGACGCCGCCGGTGATGATTGTGGGATCGGCCCAAATGGTGCGGGCATGATGGTCTGGCAAATAGGCTGCATTGATCGCCGTGGTCGCGCCAATCATGATGCACCAACCGACTGAGCCATGGGCATTGCCCATGACTTCGATGACTTCAATCATGCGCGCCGGGGCCAACTCCAGCCCGCCATACTCCGTCGGTAACGCCATGCGGAAGAAGCCAGCATCGGCGAGCGTTCTGGCAAGGTCGGCGGGTAAACGACGCGCAGCATCAATCTCATCGGCGCGCGCCGCGACTGTGGCTTTGAGGGCGTGGGCTTGGGTCAACAGGTCGGTCATGGGCCTACATTGACCCATTCCGACCGCACCGACAAGGACCTTTGGAGAGAAGAAAAACTACTCCCCCTCATCCTCTTCCATGTCATAATTGCCAAATACGCTTTGCACGTCGTCATCATCTTCCAAGATGTCGATGAGTTTGCGCAGGCTGATGGCGGCATCGCCGGTCACTTCGATGCGGGCGTGGGGGCGCCAAACGACATTGGCGGCTTCAGCATCGCCAAAGCGCTCTGCCAAAGCGGTGGAGACTTCGCTCAAGCTCTCAAAGGTGCAAGTGATGGAGTGGCCGTCTGCATCGCTTTCGACATCATCTGCACCAGCTTCAAGGGCAGCTTCCATCATATCATCTTCGCTGGCTGCAGCGGCTGGATAGAAGATTTCACCCACGCGATCAAAGCCAGAGATGACCGAATTCGTGGTGCCGAGATTGCCGCCCGCTTTGCTCAGATAGCTGCGAACATTGCCGCCGGTGCGGTTAAGATTGTCGGTCAACGTCTCGATGATCAGGCCGATACCGCCGGGGGCATAGCCCTCATAGCGCACCATCTTATAGTCTTCACCGCCAGCAGCAGAGGCTTGGCTGATGGCGCGTTCAATCCGGTCCTTGGGCATAGAGACGGCGCGCGCATTGGTAACAGCCAAGCGCAGGCGCGGGTTCATGGCCGGGTCCGGCATCCCAGACTTCGCTGCTGTGGTGATTTCACGGGCAATCTTGGTAAAGGCCTTGGCGCGGACAGCGTCTTGGCGGCCTTTGCGGTGCATGGTGTTCTTGAATTTCGAATGGCCGGCCATGGTCGGATCTATCTCTTGAGTCTTGGAAGATGAATTGCGGGCTGCGGTGTAGCAGGGTGCGGCTTAAAGTGCCACAGCGTGGTGCTGTTAGCTGCGAGGCTATCCATCGACCAGCGGCACGGCCTGCTTGAGGCCAACGCCTACGCGGATCGGCTCCGCCCGAACAGCAAGCCCTGTCTTATCGTCGGTCTCCACGAATATCCCCGAAGCAAGGCCTTGGCCTTCGGCAGGTTCATGGCGTTGATAGGGCATACGAGACGAGAGTTTGCGCACAGCGATATTCTTATTCATGCCGATGACGCTGTCATAATCGCCGCACATGCCAAGTTCGGTCTGAAACGCCGTGCCACCGGGCAATATCCGCGTATCGGCGCTTGGCACATGGGTGTGGGTACCAAACACAAGGCTGGCCCGGCCATCGAGGAAATGACCCATGCCCTGCTTCTCACTGGTGGCCTCACCATGCACTTCCACGATTACAGCATCGGCAACAAGACCTAAGGGGCATGCACTCACCTCACGCTCCACTGCACTAAACGGGCAGTCAAGCGCATCCATGAAGACCCGCCCCATGACGGTGACAACCAATACATTTCGCTCACCCATTTGGAACAAATTCGCGCCCCTGCCCGGTGCCATGGTCAAAGGTGGATAATTCGCGGCGCGCAACAAACGTGGCTCGCGTTCAATATAAGCGATGGCTTCGCGCTGATCCCACGCATGATTGCCAAGCGTCAGACAATCGGCCCCCGCCTCAAACATCTCATTGGCTATCGACTCGGTGAGGCCAAAGCCACCTGCAGCATTTTCGGCATTCACGCCAATAAAATCGAGGCGCAAGCGTCGTTTGAGTTCGGGCAACCGTTCACACAAGGCAACTCTGCCTGCGCGGCCCACCACATCACCAAAAAAAGCAAGTCTCATTCTATCCCACCCAATGTTGGGATGGGGTATGCCTTAGTCGGCGTGATAATCCAATCCAAGCGCTGATCATGAGGTTCAATGGGAATGCGGGCTACTTCTTGCGCGGCAAAAGCCACGCCCACCGCGAGCACGGGGCCCGTGGCACGCAAGGCCTCTAAGGTGCGGTCATAATGGCCTTGGCCTTGGCCCAACCGATTGCCTGCCCGGTCAAAGCCCAACAAAGGGACGAGGACGACATCTGGGCGGACTTCAGGGAGATGGGTCTTGGGCTCCATCACGCCCCACACACTTTTTTCGAGGTGGTCGGCGTTATCGAGGTCGCACAGGTGAAACGTCAGGCCATCACTGGATTGGCCCTTGGGCGGCGTACGCGGCAGGCACAGGCTGGCGCCTTGGGCGGCCAAGGCCCGCATCAAGGGGCGCGGATCGATTTCGGTCTTGAACGGGATATAGCCCGCGACAATGGGGTTATCTGTGCGCGAAAGAATTTCGGCAGCAGATTGGACAAGTGCCTCGCCCGCATCGGGCTCTTGGGTGTGGGCCTTCGCCCTAGCCGCGATCAAGGCAGATCGAAGTTCAGATTTGACTTCAATCATGGTCGCCAAACCTACCAAAAAGCTGACAAAAGCGAAAAAGGCTGGTGGATCCGCAAGGACCGTGGGAAGGTAACTCGTCCCCGTGCGACCTGGATAACCAGGTGGGTGCCAGATGACAGGAACCACGATTCCAACCAGCGCCAGCTCCCGACGAGTGAGTTAGGTCGGCGGGACGTAGACTTCCCACGCGAACCACAGAACCACCAGATGCTTAGGTATGCCTGATGGGACTAGCTTGCAAGGGCCTAACTCTTCGCCGCCAACAGACGCTCATTCATCAAGACCATGATCTTTTCATTCGCGGCAACAATGGACCCGGTCTCCATAAAGTCCCCGCCATAGATTTCAGCACAAACGCCACCCGCTTCGCGCACCAGCACGACACCGGCTGCGATGTCCCACAGCTGCAAATCATGTTCCCAAAAGCCGTCGAAGCGGCCAGCAGCGACCCAAGCCAGATCGAGCGAAGCGGCACCAAAGCGACGAATGCCAGCAACCCGCTGGGTGAATTGGTGCAATTCCTTGAACATTTGGGAATGGCCGGGCTTGCCTTGGAATGGAATGCCGGTGGCCAGAACGCAATCACCCAAAGTCTTGCGAGCGGCGACCCGCAAACGCTTGTCATTATGGAAAGCCCCACGGCCGGTCTCAGCCCAATAAAGGTCATCGGTGATGGGGTTATAGACAACGCCAGCGACGAGGCGGCCTTCCCGTTCCAGCGCGATGGAGATGGCCAAATGGGGAATGGCGTGGACGAAATTGGTCGTGCCATCGATGGGGTCGACAATCCAGCGATTGGTCTTGTCGGTCCCTTCGACCATGCCGCGCTCTTCACCCAAAAAGCCATAGCCGGGGCGTGCTTTGCTCAGCTCTTCAAACAGG
>JBEIEG010000046.1:0-12614 GCA_040383035.1 Hyphomonadaceae bacterium
AATCAGAATGCTGATCCACGCGGCAGCGGCTTGATTGCCGCTAATACGGCTTGGTCAATTGAGCTGACAACCTTCGCCGCAGTGCCTGAATGGGACGGTCAGCGCGTCGATTTTCGGGTTGAAGAGAACGCATTCTTTGATGGGACTCACGTGCTCTACATCGACGGTCGCCAAACAGATATCACGCTAATCCCCTCAGGGCAGTAAGTCAGCGTCATGGTTCCGGCATCAAAGAATGCTGGCCGACGCAAGACTTATCAATCATCTTCCCACCGTGCCCTGCCAAAAAGCCACTGGTCCAGAAAGCGTCACACCGCGTCGCAAGTCTCAATCTAGAAATCTCTCCTGGGCTTTTTCGCCGGCAAGTAGCCTCTTCGCCTTCGCGGCTGCCCGGCGTGCGAGGTGGTAAAGTCTTGCCGCCCCTTCATCATAGCGAACCGTGACCTTGCAATGCTCGCCATAAGTGTCTGTCAGAAACTTCCGTATCATGGCTTCCGCATTTTCGCGGGGGCCTAAGAGCTCAGCCGTCAGTGGGCATTCGGTGCGGCTGTGGTAGGTTGCATAAACCTCCCCATCCCCTTCAAACACATTGCCCATCGTGTAGGGGTAAAGATCACAGTCCATTGGCCGGTTGCCATAGACTTGGCATTGCTGGTCCCAATTAGGGCACGGACCGTTCCCAAGGGAGGAAATCTCGTACAATTTTCCTTTCCGCGCGACGGCAAGGTGTTCACTTTTTCCAGCAAAAAGCTGCATGTATTCTGCTTCGTTGATCTTCAGGCCATGAAGTTCGCGACAACAGCTTTGGTCCGTTGGGCATTTCAAGCAAGGGTTAGACACGCAATTACTCCCCAGTTTCATTGCACCATAGGCTAATCAGGAACTGTGAAATGACGCTTAAGAAACGGACATAGAGGTCGCGTTTGTTCCGCGTCATCGACTTCGCTGCCTCGGCTCTGGGCGGAGGTCTGGTCCCGGGGCAGGCAAACAGGCATAATCAACCGATGTCCAATCCTGATTTCTCCGCCCCTAAGCCTTTTGGGCCGCTTCGATCCTTTGGCCGAGTGCGCGGGCGCGCGCTGTCTGATCGTCAAGAGCACTTGTTTGAAACGTTGTTTCCAAGTTTATCGATCCCCGCAGAACCTTCTGAAACGCTAGATCCGCTTCACTGGATGCCTGCCGCAGAGGCGGTGATCTTTGAAATTGGTTTTGGCGGGGGCGAGCATTTGATTGGGCAAGCTCAGCGCCACCCAAACCATTTATTCCTGGGCGCGGAACCTTTCCAAGAAGGCGTTGCGAAGGCCTTAGTAGGGATAGAGGATCGCGGCCTAACCAACGTGCGTCTCTTGGCCTCCGATGCAAGGCCGGTGTTGAAAGCGCTAAAGCCCGGCAGTCTCGATAAGCTTGTAATCTTGTTCCCGGACCCGTGGCACAAAGCCAAGCACAATAAGCGCCGCTTGATTCAGCACTCTTTTTTGGATGATGCTCAACGGGCATTGAAGCCCGGCGGAGAGCTTCGGTTTGCTACTGACTGGGCAAATTATGCTGCTTGGACGCTTGAGAGAGTTACCCAGCATGGCGGATTTGACTGGCTGGCCGAGGCAGCAAGTGACTGGCGGACCCCGCCTGAAGACCACATCACGACGCGTTACGAGACCAAGAAACTTGGCGATTGTCCGCCGATCTTCCTGAGCTTTACCGCCCGCCCGCAGGCGTCGTAAGCGCGACGAAGACGTCTTCAAGATTGGGCTCTTCGATCCGTAAATCCTTGATTCGAACGCCAGAACCCATCGCTTGGGACAAGAGTGCTTCTACGCTATGTTCGTTGGGACGATAGTGAATGGCCAAAGCGCCGTCTGGCCGCAATACGCATTCCAGATCGGCCATGCCTGCTGGAATCTGGGTCAAAGGCTCAAGTGGCGAAATCACTACGGCCTTTTTGTCCAGCCGCCTGAGAATAGTGGGCGTAGGTTCACAAGCAATCAGGCGACCTTGGTCGATGATCGCGATGTTGTCGCACAGTTCTTGCGCCTCTTCGAGATAGTGCGTTGTCAAAACGACCGTCACACCACGCTCTTTATTGAGCATGGTGATATATTCCCACAACGATCGACGAAGTTCCACATCGACGCCAGCGGTCGGCTCGTCCAGAATTACCACAGGCGGGGTGTGAACCAGGGCCTTAGCAATCAAAAGGCGCCGCTTCATGCCGCCAGACAATTGTCGCGAATAGGTGTCGCGCTTGTCGGCAAGCCCAACAGCGTCAAGCAATTCCATGGAACGTCTTTCCTTCGGGGGTACGCCGTAGAATCCTGCTTGCAGTTCTAATGTCTCATAGGGGGTAAAAAAGGCGTCAAAACTGATTTCTTGCGGGACAATCCCGATTGCAGCCTTTGCAGCACGGTGATCTTTGTCGATATCAATGTCCCAAATACGAACCTCACCAGCAGTTTTGATGACAAGGCCTGCAAGGATATTGATAAATGTTGATTTTCCGGCGCCGTTTGGGCCGAGGAGTCCAAAGATCGACCCTTTTGGGATAGCCAGATCCAACCCTTTGAGTGCCTGCTTTTCTGGCGATTTCCCGCTAGCCGCATAGGTTTTCTGAAGCCTGCGGGCTTCAATGGCAAAAGATGACTGGGTCATGGATTCTCGCTTGGCACACACGTTGACGAATAGGGCCGTAAAGTTCTAATTAAGCCCCTACGCAGTCCGTAGCAATCACGCTGCTGTGAGAGAAACAGATTTATGTCCGTCAACGGTTCGCCAAATTCAGCCCAGCCAGTTGAAACCATTTATGTGGACAATCATCGCGTTGCTTGTGATGGCGGCGGCGGTTCATTGGGTCACCCTAAAGTCTGGTACGAGATGGGTGACGAAGGCAAAGTTGAGTGCCTGTATTGTGGCCGCGTTTACATCAGCAAGGTTGGAGCAGATGCACACTAGCATCGCTTAACAACACAGAGGCTTTAGCGTTTATGTTAGCGCGACGCGCCGCCTGAGACATTCTTCGGACCAGTACCGCTATTCATATTCTGATATTGGATGTAGGCCGGGGTCAGGATAACAATAAACAAAACCGGCAGGAAAAATACGATCATTGGCACAGTTAGCTGTGCCGGCAATGCGGCTGCTTTTTTCTCTGCCTCCGTCATGCGAAGTTCGCGGTTTTCTTTCGCCATAACACGTAAAGCTGAGCCCAGGGGTGTACCGTATCGCTCGGCTTGGATCAGGGCTGTGGCGACTCCCTTTACGCCTGGGTGGTTGGTGCGTTTTGCCAAATTCTCGTATGCGACCCGGCGATCTTGTAAGTAGGCGAGCTCGGCATTGGTTAGGCTTAACTCTTCAGCGAGCTCAATCGATGATGACCCAATTTCTTGCCCGACGCGCAAGAATGCAAGTTCGATGGACATGCCTGATTCAACGCAGATAAGCAGCAAATCCAAAGCATCCGGGAATGCGCGCATAATTGATTTGCGTCGCTTTGTTGATATGTTTTTGACAATAATGTTGGGCAAGTAAAAGCCTGCCACACAGGCACTTACGGCTGTAATGAGCCGGTTGTTGCTCGTCATGTCTTTACCGAATACAGTTACGTAAGCTAGGGCACCGACGAAGAACAAAATGGGTGTTGCAAAGCGCGCAAAGTAAAACATGGCTACGGGACCTGGCCCACGTAGACCCGCTTCCAAAAGATTCTGCGTCACATTTGGATCTTCAAGAAGTTTCTGCAGATTCAGCTTGTCGACGATGGACTTCCAAGGACCCTTGGCGCGTTGCCTAAGTGAGTTTTTTTCGGCTTGCTCACTGGCGATCGTTGCCCGGTTCTTGCGGCGCATAGATTCACGATCCGTCGCTACGCCCCTCATGCGCGCCGCAAGCTGGTCGGTCTTCCACAGGGGTTGAGCAACCGTTATCGCGGTTACTAAGAGCGCAACAGCCATGATTACAGATGCCAAAAACTCTGGATCTGTGACCATTCGAGCAAATTCTTTAACCTCTACGAACATCGTTCGTTCCCTAAATGTCGAAGTTAATCATGTTGCGCATGACGAAAATTCCAGTTGCCATCATCAAGATACCCACGCCCAGACCCATATTTCCTGTTGGGTCAGTGAAGAGCAGGCCCATGTAGGCAGGGCTGGTGATATAGACCATCACACAGACACAGATCGGCAAAGCACCGATGATCATCGCAGACGCCTTGGCTTCTGAGGACAGCGCGTTGATCTTCTCCCTCATCAGTTTTCGTGATCGCAAGATCATTGACAAATTGCCAAGCGCTTCTGACAAGTTACCACCGGCCTTCAATTGGATCGATAGCACGATGGAGAAAAAGCTCACTTCGGGCAATGGCATACGTTCGAACAACTTTGCCAAGCATTGATCCATTGGTACGCCCATGGATTGGCTGTCGCAAATCCGGCGAAACTCGGTGCATAGCGGTTCTGGTGCCTCGCGAGCGATGATCTTCAGGCACTCCGCCAAAGGCAGGCCGGATTTAACGCCTCGCACAATAACATCGATCGCGTTTGCAAATTCGGCAATGAATTTCTTTTGTCTGCGGCCAACCAAAAAGCCCACAATCCAGCGCGGCAAGCCAAGACCCGCAACCCCAGCCCCGGCCAAGGCAAAGTACCAAGCATTGCCGCTGATGAGGATCCCAAGGCCCACCAAGATGCCGAGGCCGCCCGATGCGATCCAGAAGGTCTTTTCCTCGATGGTCAGGCCAGCCTGCTCAATTCGTGCACCAACTGACAGACGCGCGCGACGCAATTGGCGTTCACGCATCTCGATGTCTTTGATACTGCCCAACAAGCGCTTGCGGCGGGTTTCGTCAGGGTCTGCAACCCGGCGCTTAACTGCGGATTCCCGCGACTGTGCAACCGACTTAAGTCGCTTTTGTGATTCCTTATTGTCATCGCCAGCAAGCGCAATGCCGAAGAGCAGCACACCGGCTGCAACCAAAAAAGGAATGATAGTTCCAAGATCCATGTTCGTTAGACGTCTGCTGCATCAAGGGCTTCGGCGAGCTCTTTCTCGAGTCCGTAATAGCGGGCGCGATCCCAGAATTTCGGGCGCGCGATGCCTGTGGACCGATGCTTGCCAATAATCTTACCGTTCGCGTCCTCACCTTCCATCTCGAATACAATGAGGTCTTGCGTAACAATCACATCACCTTCTAGGCCCAGGACTTCTGTGATGTGTGTGATCTTGCGGGAACCGTCGCGAAGACGGGCCGCCTGAATAACGACGTCGATCGAACCAACGATCATCTCACGGATTGTCTTGGTGGGCAGCGAGAAGCCGCCCATGGTGATCATGCTTTCCATTCGCGAAAGACCTTCGCGCGGGCTGTTGGCGTGCAAAGTGCCCATCGAACCGTCGTGGCCCGTATTCATCGCTTGTAACAAGTCAAACGCTTCAGGACCGCGGACTTCGCCGACGATGATGCGCTCGGGACGCATCCGCAGACAGTTTTTGACCAAGTCGCGCATGTGCACAGCACCTTGGCCTTCTAGGTTTGGAGGGCGGGTTTCAAGGCGGACAACATGGGGCTGCTGTAGTTGCAGTTCTGCTGCGTCTTCGCAGGTGATGACGCGTTCGTCTGGCGCGATGTAACCGGTCAAACAATTGAGCAGGGTAGTCTTGCCCGACCCGGTACCCCCGGAAATCAGCACATTACATCGTGCCGCCCCGATAATGCCTAGAACCTTGCCTGCCGGCTCGGAAATCGCGCCGAATCCGACCAGGTCCTTCATTCGCAATTTGTCTTTTTTAAACTTACGAATAGTGAGGGTAGGTCCATCGAGTGCCAAGGGCGGCACAATCACGTTGACACGAGAGCCGTCGGGTAGCCGCGCGTCGCATATGGGTGAGCTCTCGTCTACGCGGCGACCGACTTGGCTTACAATGCGCTGACAGATGTTCATCAATTGTTGATTGTCACGGAACCGGATTGGTGTCTTGGTTACTTTCCCGCTGACTTCGATAAACACGCTGTTGGCACCATTGACCATGATGTCGGCAATGTCGTCGCGTGCCAACAGGGGTTCCAACGGCCCGTAGCCCAGCACGTCGTTGACAATATCGCCGAGCAATTGCTCTTGCTCAGCAACCGATATAATCACCTGCTTGATTGCAATGATCTCGTTGACGATATCGCGGATTTCATCGCGGGCCGTGCGTTGGTCTAATGCCGCCAATTGGCCCAGATCGATCGTCTCGATTAAAGCGTTATAAATCGACGCTTTCGTGCGATAATATTCATCAGTTCGCCCATCATTTTCAGGGCTTGGAGGCGGGGCCGATTGTGTCGGCGCGCGCACAGCCTTTGCGACCCGCGCTGGGTCCACTGTTCCAGCGGCCGTTGCCGCGGCGGGGGTTGACGGCGGCGATACGGGTGCTGCTACTGGCTTTTGGGCCTCAAGGGGGGCAAACTTGGGGGGTATTGTTGCCTGTGCCGCCCCGTCTGCGCGTTTACCAAACATCCTATCCTCACTTAGCCGCTTTTGCGGGGATTAGTTTTGAGAGGAAGCTGGTCTTGGCCTTTGGTTGCGGCACCCGACCGGTGAAGAGCTGAGCCAAAAAGTCCATGCCCTCCGCACATTTGCTGTTTGGGTTCACGTTGGCCAACATTTGCCCATTATTGCTCGCCGTACCAAACAGTTCGGGATCATAAGGTAGGACAAGCGTTGGCTGTACGCCCAAGGCATCGGCAAAGTCTTTGACGGGGATTTCAGGCCGCTTTGCCACACCGACCATATTTAGAATTACTTTTGGCGGAGTATCGTTCGGGCGACCTACCCGGACCATGTCAAAAATGTTCTTTGCGTTGCGCAGGCCGGCCAGATCCGGCTGTGCGACCACAACAACTTCATCGGCAGACAACAATGTTTGACGCATCCATTTTGACCAAGTGTGCGGCAGATCGAGCACAACATAAGGCACACCCCGGCGCACACCTTCAATCACAGTTTCATAAGCTTCTGGCGAAATCTCAAACTCGCGCTCGAGGGAGGCGGGTGCGGTGAACAAGGTCAAATGATCCGTGTGACGGGTCAGCAAGCGGTCCAGCAACACATCGTCGACCCGTTCGGGCTGTTCCAACGCATCAGCAATACCGGTCGCCGGATCCGTGTTGAAATCAAGCCCGGTTGTTCCCCACGAAAGGTCGAGGTCAACCAAAGTTGTGTTTACTCGCGCATGCTCAGCCATACACCACGCCACATTGTGGGCGATGGTAGAAGATCCAGCTCCGCCTTTGGCACCGACGAAGGCAATGGTGCGACCCAAGAAGGGCTTGCTTGGATCCACATAAAGGCCAGAAATGGTGCGGATCAGCTGCAGCGGTTGCAGCGGTGGCACTAGATATTCTGAAACGCCACGGCGGATCAGTTCCCGATACAGACCGATATCGTTCGATTCTCCAATCAGGATCACCTTAACGCCTGGCTCGCAATAGGAGGCCAATTCATCCAATTGCTGGATCAAGGTTGCTGGAGGCGCTAAACTTTCAACGATGATTAAGTTGGGCGAGGGTTGGGACTGGAAGAATTCAATGGCACCCGCTAGGCCGCCCATTGAAACGGTCACATGCGCTTTCGCGATGCGACGATCCGTTGAGGCCGATTGCAAGAGCTGGGCCGTATCTGGCCGCTCACAAAATACTTGGACCGAGATCCGTGGTACCGGTTGGTCGCCACCACGCGCTAGCTCGCCCACATAGGTTTCTTCAAAGGCCGCCGCATCAAAGTCACCCGGAGAAGCAGGTGCTGGAACGTTTTGGGCGTGGGTTGGCTCCAAGAAATCCAGATCGGCATCAAGCTCGAAAGGCTCGTCAGCCGTTGCCAATTCTTCCCACATGGGCTTGCGTTTTGCATTCCCAATCATTTGCCACCCCCGCCTGAAACGGCTCCACTAACTGCCGGGACTCCGCCTTTGCGATGCAAATCGATACCGTTTTGGAGTCGAGCTGCGTCGCGCGGGCCTTCTTTGCGATCACCTAATAAGTCGCCGGGGTCCGCAATCATCGCCGCCAAATTGGCATTTTGCGCGCAGCCGAAACGGTCGGGCGGAATGTTCTCAGCAGTCTTTCGTGGATCAAAGGATGTCCACGGCTCACAAACAATCGGCTTGGTCTCATACCGCCCAAAGGAGATTAAAATTGGCGCATCTGTTTGACCTTGGGCTTGGTAGGGGCCGACAGAGATCTTTGAAAAATCCACACCACCGAGAAACAGAGCCCGTTGCACGTCTTGGGCGACTTGGGCGGCACTTTGGCTATTGCTCGCGTTTGACGGCACAGAGACAACAACGTTGCCACGGCCGAGGCGCACATATTCTTGTGCGAACGACTTTAACTCAGCCGCGTCTTGAACGGTTGTGCCAGTCGCGCCGCTGGGCGCGGAAATAGCGATGCGTGCTTCCACGGGGACGGCTTCAGGCGTAAAGGCATCCAGAACGGTGCGCTGAAGATGCGCTTTCTCAACCCGATCTACCGCTGGCTCCTCTTTGGCGGCGCTTGCGCCTCCACAGGCACCTAACATCATCAACGCAGTGAGAGCGACCGCTGTAAGGGCGGGTTTGCTCGGCTGAGCGAGTGAAGCATATTTCGCGACTTCTCTTGTCATCGGCTTCTTCCTGACTCTAATTCACAATATGTCCGATAGGGGCTCGGTAACGTCCTTTTGGCAGCCCTTTGGAACCGGGCTTCACCATTCTATTCATGCGACCCAGCAGCAAAGCTGCCGCGTCACTGGCGGGGGCATAGCCATCGCCTGGGGTCTGAAGCTCATCCATCGAGGCCGATTTCACGATATAAGGCGTGACGATGATGACGAGTTCTGTCTCATTGCTTTGGAAATCGCGCGAACGGAACAAATTTCCCAAAACTGGCAAGTCTTTTAAGCCGGGCAAACCCTCAATAGATTGGCGCGTCGATTGCTGGATCAGACCAGCCATCACCATCGAGCGACCGGAAGGCAGTTCCATCGTGTTCTCGGCGCGGCGAACTGAAACGCCAGGGATCGACAAGCCGCGAATGGTGTCAGTCACGTTGCCGGCGGCATCGCGGATCAGCGTATCTGCTTGGCGGAAAGAAGCCGCCGTCGAAATTTCAGAAACTTCGGTCGAAACCTTAAGTGAAATTCGGTCGGCGCTGAGGATGATCGGTGTAAAGCCCAAACCAACACCAAATGGCTTGAATTCGACAGAAACGCGGTTGCCTTCTTGGGCTGTAGGTACTGGAAATTCGCCACCGGCCAGGAATTTCGCAGGCTCTCCCGAGGTAGCAGTCAGGTTTGGCTCGGCCAAGGTTCGGGCTAAGCCAACGCGTTCCAAGGCTTGTATATTACTGTCAGCGCGTTGCCCGGTTACCAATTCACCTGGGCCATACGTGACTTCAGTGCGGCCCGTCTCTGGGTTAAACTTCGAGCTATAGCCGCCAGCGCCTGCGCCCACTGTGGGGTCAAGGAGTGCCGAAGTGCCACTTAGGAACGAATTTGAGACCGGCCGAATGAAGTTCTGGGCCCAGGTCGAGTCGAGCGTGGTTCCGCCCAAAAAGGCACCATTAACCGAGAAACCATTGGCGGTTGCAAATTTGATGCCCCAATCTTCGGGCAGCAATTGATTTAGGATATTGGACGAAGACAGATTCATCCCTAATTGCTTGATGACAGACCGCTGCATTTCAACAATCCGTACCCGTAGCATGACTTGATCGCCTGAAAGGACGCTCATCATGTTTAGAACTTTATCGGCGTTACCGGCATATTGGCTAGAAATCCGCAAAACCTGATCGGCGACCAAGCCATTTGGGACGTCCCCGGTCAGAATGATCGAGTCAGCAACACTATCGACCACCACACGGGCTTCGGGTACCAGACGTTGAATCAACGCGCTTAGTTCCGAGGTGTCGCGGGCAACCCGGATTTCAAGTGCCAGAATCTGTCGTCCTTGTGCATCTAAAAAGAAGACATTTGTTTCGCCGACCTTCGTGCCGAGCACAAAGCCACGTCGGCTGGTGCGCATCACCGCATCTGCTATCGAGGGATCGGAAACCACAACGTCACGGGCTTCAACGGGCAGATCGACGATTGCCGACTTGCCAAGCGCCAAGGTAAGCCGTTGAGGCACAGGCTGCTCGGGTGTGGCCTTGATCGCGGCACCTTGCCCAGATTGAGCGAATAAGACACTCGGGGCCACTAACGCGCTTAGCGCTAGGCATGAAACCGCGGCTAGAACAAATTTCACGCTTTGGGTTGGCTGCATCACTGCCCTCCCCGATATACTTTAACGGCCGTCGGAATCGCCTGAGCCGCTTGCTGAACGTTTTGCGATGATGGCGGCTTTGGATCGGCCGAGCCTCCCGATGACGAAGTTTGATTCATCACATCTGTGCCGGGTGGTGAATAGGTTGGGGCCCCAGCATCAGAATAACCCCGAAGGGTGAGTGAAAGATCACCTAATTTCTGCGCTAGTCGCAGCTTTTCTGAATCGGATGCAGACAATTCGACTGTCGCAACCCCACCCGGCATTGTCGTTTTGTCCTTGTCCTGCGAGATAGCTTGGTCGATTGCGAGGACGCGGACACTTTCTAAGATCGCCGTTGAAACAATCTTAGATACAGATTGGCCGTTCGATGTAAGTTGTAATTCGCGGGTGAGGAGGATGTCCACGCGATCATTCGGCAATACAAAGCCTGCCACCGCCGTTTCTGGGCTAATTGGAAATGAAACAGCGCGCATCCCCGGCGTCAACAAAGCCGCCATAGCACCTGTCCTTGCATCAACATCGACAATCTTGCTCGCCAAAACTGGCTCGCCCTTCACCATCGCTTGGCGGACGATACCGTTGCTGAATTCTTCAATCGCCTTGGGGTTCTTAGATTGCAGGAAGAACCCAGGTGTCGCGGCGCTCGTTGGTGTATAGGCTTCCCATCCCAAAGAGGATGGCGAAATACGTTCGCCCACGACCATATCGCGCTTGGCCACCAATACATTGACGGTTTCGGCCTTGGCGTCGCTTGCAGAAACAGGCTGCACAACCTGTGGATTGGCGGATTGCGAGCGCATCCAAATAAAGGCTCCGCCCGCAACAAGCATAGCACCGCCAATGATCGAGATTTGCCGAATATTCACGCTATGCATCTCCCACTCGGGGTTCCAACTCAGATCTTTTCCAGTTGTACCCTTCGAGAATCACCCATATTCAAAATGAACTACGGAATGACCATGCGTAAATATGTTCTAAGAAGAGGTTAACGGTGCGACTTCTATGGTTGAAGAAGTGTGAAAATTCAGCAAGATTCTATTTTAGAAATTTGGAAACCACAGGGTATAGGGGGTTGCAAGTATAGCCCCCACTCCCAAGGCTACGCCATAAGGAACGGCGCTAGATTTGCGGAGCAACCTGCGCGCCCATCGTGGTTTTTTCGGTAATCCGAAATGACGTGCTAATTGCCTGCCTATAATCAAGGTCACGACCAAAACACCGCCAGCAATTGCGGTATAAAGTATGAAGGGCATCATGGCAGTTGGGCCAAGCCAAAGCGCTGCGGCACCCGTGAGCTTTGCGTCCCCGCCACCATAAACGCCGACCAAAAACATGGCGAGGGCAATTATTGTGGTAAGCAAGCCGATCCCGATATGTGCTGCGAGATCATTCCAGCCCAAGCCCATCGGTAGCGCGAAAACCAAAAAGCCTGCCGCGATTAGCATATTCAGCTTGTTCGTAATCAGAAAGGTACGGACATCGCCAATACCGGCCCAGATCATGGCACTCGAAAAGGCAAACAAGCCGGCACCAGCCGCGAAAGTGTCGGGTCCAAGGGTCATTCTTGTCCCTTAACATGGGACCGCTAAGCCAAAGTAAATGCCACTGCGGGTCGCAAACCAAAACGATAAGCAAAAAAAAGGCGCTTGGTCCGAAAACCAAGCGCCAATTTTCCAGACTAAGTCTGTATTAGCGGCTACCGACCGAGCTACCGATCGAGTTGAAGCGGGTGCCCATGTTGGTGCCCAAGGTGGTCAACGAGCTGATCAGAACTACGGCGATCAAAGCGGCAATCAGACCATATTCGATAGCGGTTGCACCAGACTCATTATTGCGGATCTTCGAGAAAAGCTTTTTCATTTTTAGGTTCCCATTCTACATGCGACCGGGTGGTTGAAGTCTTAATCGCTTCTCATTCCCTTTGTCCTCCTCGTTCTAGCCGAGACTCCTAAACATGGCGTAAACTGAAACATAAAAATTGATCGGAATTGCCCTTTTCTTGGCGTAATTGGGATATATCCACAATAACAGATTGATTTTTATGTTATTTTTCCGCAACTCTCAGACAAAATTTCTTCAAGATTTTGGATCTGATAGAATTGAATGAGAATTAAAGATTAATGAGGTACCGCTTTAGGCAGAATACAAACCGGAAACACCAAGAATAGCTCGTTGCGCTTTCTGGAATCACCCAGCCTGTCCTCGAGCAATCAATGGATCAAACACGTTATAAATTACCCACACGATAAATTGTCGACATAGGCGCGAAATCTCATTTAGCTGACCTTTGGGCGAAACTTTCGACAAAGGGTCAGCGGGCTTCACTCGTTAATGGCTGG
>JBEIEG010000047.1:0-12468 GCA_040383035.1 Hyphomonadaceae bacterium
CTTGGTCTGACGCACCGGCGCTTTGCGGGTCACCAATTGATCTGGCGTTATGGCCAAACCTTGAACCGAGGGTTCAACACCCAGTGCCGGATCGGTATCTGTGGGTTGGGTCATAGAAGTCCTCAGCTAAGCCTCAAATAAATCACTGCTTTGCGCGTGCTCATCGGTCCAATCGTTAGGATAGAGGGCGCGCAGCGCACGTTGTGCTAATGCCATAGGCGTTTTTAATGAAGAAGTCGCGACTGTTTCGAGACAAGCAGTCACAGCTTTTGCAGCTTCAAAGGTCCGTGGGATCCGCGCTGCGAGATAGGTGGCTGAAGGCTCATCCAGTTTAAAGCCTTTTGCAGCAGCATAGCGGACGATGAGTTGCGCCAATAATTTCTGCTCTGGTGCCTTCAAAGATTCGGTGGCAATGGCCTTCAAGCGGGATTGTAGGTCAGGCAATCCAAAGGGCCATTGCGATGGGGGGTGTCGGGATAACAGTAAAACTGCCCCACCTTCCCGTTCAAGGCGCGATAATAGCGCAAACAAAGCAGTCTCGTCGGCTTGATCGGCTTCGTCGATCAAAGCAACCAACTTGCCCGATACGGCTGGTGCTTCAGCAAATTGGAGGGTTAGGTCAGTGCCCTTAAGTACATGAGAGGAGGCCTTTTTAGCCCAGATGGCACCTAAATGGGATTTACCCGATCCTGCCTCACCAAAAAGACAAAATACGCCACCGGGCCATGTGCGCCACTGGTCTAAAGCCGCCCGCGCAGAGGCAGTTTCGTCCGAAACGACAAAGGCCTCAGCAGCATAGTTTGGTGTTCCAAAATCCAGATGCGCTTGGCTCATGGTGTTGGGTATCTTTCCAGCAGCAGATCACATTGCCTAAACTTAAGAAGCAGCGATTTTCACCACTGCGCCTGCACCATCGAGTTTCAGTTCTAGCCCCGCACGCGCCAAAATTGCCTGCAAATCAGTTGGGGAGCCGTCATAGCGAAACAAGATCAGGGCGCCGTCAATTGAAATCGCGCTGATTGAAACCGAAACACCCTGTAGTCGGCTCAAGGCCCCGCGCAATTTGCCCCACTCATCTATGTCTGAATAGATGGCTGAGGCACTCAAGCTGGATTGGGCTGCTTGCGTCACCGGTGCGGCAGGGCTGGCCGCCGATTGGGCAAATGCGGCAGGGGCGGAGAGGATTAGGCCCAGTCCAAGACAGGGACCAATCCATCGGGGCATAAAGCCAATAAAACGTGTCTGGGTCATGAGCTCTCTATAGCGCGAATGCAGGCCAACGTGAAACACACTCTTGCGGTCTGAGCTGTTGCCGATCATAGGGCTTGCATGACTTCTGACTCACCCACGCCGCCCCGTTCTGATGCCGCTCCCGGCACGCTGCCAGCCAATGGCCTGACCTATAAGGATGCAGGCGTTGATATTGATGCGGGCGATGCGTTGGTAAAGCGCATTGCGCCACTGGCGAAGGCGACTGCGCGTCGTGGTGCTGATGCAGCACTTGGCGGCTTTGGCGGCTTATTCGACCTAAAAGCGCTTGGGATGACGGACCCCATTCTGGTTTCAGGTACCGATGGCGTTGGGACTAAACTTGAAATCGCTTTGGCCGCTGGCATTCATGATGGCATTGGCCAAGACCTGGTGGCCATGTGCGTGAATGACGTTTTGGCTCAAGGCGCAGAGCCCCTCTTCTTCCTTGATTATTTTGCATGCGGGAAGCTAGATCTTGAAGTCGCAACTGCCGTCATCAGCGGCATTGCGCGGGCTTGTAAAGAAGCGGGCTGTGCGTTGATTGGCGGAGAGACCGCCGAAATGCCTGGCATGTATAGTGAGGGCAAATACGACCTCGCTGGCTTCACCGTGGGCGCTGTGGAGCGTGACAAAGTACTGCCCAAGCTCGACAGCATGCATCCGGGCGATGTGCTGGTGGCTTTGCCCTCTTCTGGACCTCATTCCAACGGCTATTCTTTGATCCGGAAAGTTGTTGCGGTCAGTGGCCTCTCTTGGGAAGCTGCAAGCCCATTTAGCGACGGGCAAACTTTGGGTCAGGCGCTGTTGACCCCGACGACCCTCTATCCAGCCGCGGCATTGCCTGCGATCCGGGCCGATCTGGTCAAAGGCTTGGCCCACATTACCGGCGGCGGCTTGACCGACAATATTCCACGTATGTTGCCCAAGCATCTGGTACCGGCCTTGGATGAACAAGCTTGGACTTTGCCGCCGGTCTTTCAATGGCTGCAGGAAACAGGTGGCATTGCCGCCAGCGAAATGGCGCGCACTTTCAATTGTGGCATTGGCTTGGTTGCAAGTGTCGCGCCTGAAAACGTGCCCGCCTTGCTCGACCTTTGGCTAGAGCTCGGCCAAGACCCCATCGTGCTAGGCGAAGTCCGCGCCGCATGACCAAAGCGCGTGTCTTGGTGCTGATTTCGGGCGGGGGCAGCAATCTGCAGACCCTAATCGATGCCAGCCGTACCGCAGAATCTGCCTATGACATCGTCCACGTCATTTCCAACCGCCCCGAAGCTTACGGCCTCCAGCGTGCCGAACAAGCGGGCATCACGGCCCGCTGCCTTGACCACAAGGCCTTTAAAGAGCGTAGCCTCTTTGATGCCGCTTTGGCTCAGATGATTGACGAAGTCAGCCCGGACTTGATCGTTTATGCAGGCTTCATGCGCATCATGGGAGCTGACTTTGTCTCGCGCTATGAAGGGCGAATGATCAATATTCACCCCTCACTTCTGCCAAACTTTCCGGGACTTCATACCCATGCCCGGGCCCTAGAAGCCGGTGTTACTATCCATGGCTGTACCGTCCATTGGGTGACAGCAGGCGTGGATGAAGGGGCAATCATTGGTCAAGCAGGCGTGCCGATAAAGCCCGGTGACACACCCGATGATTTGGCGGCACGCGTTCTGGTGCAAGAACACCGCCTCTATCCCGTCTGCGTGCAGGCAGTCGCGTCAGGCAAAGCTAAACTTGTGGACGGGCGCACGATGATCGATGGCAAGCCGGGTGGCTTTGCGCTGTTAGGCTAGGCCCTACAAACAATAATGGCGGCCACTTATGCGACCGCCATTTTCCTGCATTATAATCGCTTGAAGCGCAGGCTTAGCCGACGATTTCGTTGCCTGCGAAGAATTGTGCAATTTCTTGCGCAGCCGTTTCAGCAGCGTCCGAACCATGGACCGTGTTTTCACCAACCGAAACCGCGTGTGCTTTGCGGATGGTGCCTTCAGCGGCGTTGGCTGGGTTCGTTGCGCCCATCACATCGCGGTAAGCGGCGATTGCATTTTCGCCTTCAAGAACTTGCACGACGACTGGAGCAGAAGTCATGAAGTCCACCAATTCGCCAAAGAATGGACGTTCGCTATGGACAGCGTAGAAGGTTTCGGCTTGGGCGCGGGTCATGTGGATGCGCTTTTGTGCCACGATGCGAAGGCCAACGCCCTCGATCATGGCATTGACGGCACCGGTCAGGTTCCGACGGGTCGCATCTGGTTTTAAAATCGAGAAGGTACGTTCGAGTGCCACAGTGGCCTCCTTAAGAAGTTAGCAAGCACGCCCTCGGTTGAGCGCGCAATCTTGGATTTGGATGGCGCGCCTCTAGCAGTCCCGGCGGCGAGTTGAAAGCCTTATGAGCAATATATCCTGCCAACTCTTGTTCCCCGGTTGATTTCAATGTTCAACCGACCGGGCGTAATCGGCTGGGTAACGGGGTCGCCCAAACGGTAAATCCGGGTGCCGGGTGGTAGCTTAAGCGTCATCACGTCGCCGATGGTACGGCCCACTAGCGACTTAAAAGGGCCAACATCGCACTTGGGCTTAACCTGAGGCGGAGGTGCTTTCGCAGCATCAACGCCTGTAGCCAATGGGGACGGCGCTTTGGTCTCTGTGCTGCCATTAGCAGTCACAGGGGGTGTGCTCCGTGGGGGGTCAGTTTTCGCAAGTGGGTCGTTAGCAAGAGCCAGCAAGAAGATCATCAGCCATTCTTTGCCCATCGTCCATCCTCTCCTTGTCGCCAATAGGTCGGCAAATGGCCTGCCTCTTTGGCCACCCGCCATTGCTGGCGCGCATGGCTGACATCGTCGGCGTCTCGGCCATCAAACAACACAAAGATCCGGACCACACCGTTTAAAGACCCCCAACTCGCTCCATCAAGGAGAAATACCGCCTCGGCACTGGCAGAGGGTTCAGATTGGCCCATAGGGCTCACCCCCAACTCAATCGGCGAAAGGTGACTGTCTTCCGCCCCCGGGGGTTGATGAGGCAGCCAAGAGTTAGGCTTCCAAGTCCATAAATGGCTGTCGAGCGCCTGCAACCGCTCTGACGAGGGTGACAGCACCTGAGCGCGCCACCCTCGCTCTAAGCATTTCTCAATAAGCGGCGGCAAAGTCTCTTCGACGCTGGCCGATTCCAGATGATAGAACCAGATTTCGGCCGCCGCGTCGGTCATGAACTTTAGCCTTCAAACGAATCCGCAACTAAGCGGTTTAAGAGACGCACGCCATAGCCAGTGCCCCATGAAGGCTCACGCGGATCATCATTGCCGGGCTTCCAAGCGGTGCCCGCGATATCGATATGGGCCCAGTCCACGCCTTCTTTCACAAAGCGCTGCAGGAATTGCGCTGCGGTGATTGAACCTGCACCTGCCCCGCCGCCAGAACGCTGCACGTTCTTCATATCGGCAATGGGGCTGTCCATCAGCTTGTTATAGGCTGGGGTCAGCGGGAAGCGCCACACGGGCTCTTCGGCCACGGTCCCGGCCTTGGTGATCTTGGCAGACAAGTCGTCGGAGTTTGAGAACAGACCGGCAAACTCATGACCAAGGGAGATGATGATCGCCCCGGTGAGGGTCGCGAGGTCGATCATGGCCTTTGGGGCGTGTTTTTCTTGCGCATAGGTCATGACGTCGCAGAGAACCAAGCGGCCCTCAGCGTCAGTGTTCAAGATTTCAATCGTTTGACCACTCATGGAGGTGACAATATCGCCTGGGCGCTGGGCAAGGCCGTCTGGCATGTTTTCAACGAGGCCGACGAGGCCGACAACATTGGCTTTTGCCTTGCGACCAGCGATGGCACGCATGGCACCAGCAACCGCAGCAGCGCCACCCATGTCACCCTTCATATCCTCCATACCACCAGAAGGCTTCAACGAGATACCGCCTGTATCAAAGCACACACCCTTACCAACCAAGGCCAGCGGGGCTTCGTCACCACCACCCTGCCACTTCATCACCACCAATTGGCTTTCGCGCGCTGAGCCTAGTCCGACGCCTAAAAGCGAATGCATGCCTAAAGCAGCCATTTGCGCTTCACCTAGGACTTCGACCTCAACGCCAAGCGACTTCAACTCCTTCAAGCGTTTGGCGAATTCTTCAGGGTGGAGCACATTGGCAGGCTCATTAACGAGGTCACGGGCGAAACTGACGCCATCGACAACGGCTTGGTGGGCTGCCCAAACGTCCCCGCCTTCTGGCACATCAATTTCGAGTGTCTTCAGGCTAGGCTTCTGTTCAGCCTTCAATTGGGTGCGATAGGTGTCGAACCGATATGCTGCCAAAGCGGCCCCAAAACCGATTCGCGCTGCATGGGCAGCAGTGGCAACCTTTTTCCAGCCCGCCAGAGCCACGCTGGCTGTTTCGATGCCAGCCGTCAGCAGCGCTTTTGTACCCGAAGCTGCTGCACGCTCCAGCGCGGCGCCATCAACTTTTGCAATGTCACCAATGCCAACCAACACCACAACATCAAGCGTGTCGCTTGGAGCGTGAATGCTTAGAACCTTGCCAGACGCACCGTTGAATTTTGCGGCTGCTGCGGCCTTCGAGAGCCGGGATTTGCAGGCCCGGTCGAGTTTTTGAGCAGGCGGCGACAGCGCCATTTGACCATCGGCTTGGCCAACAAACGCAATGACGGCCTTCGCTTCTGTACCGGAAGTAAATTCGATTTTCATAGCTTTCACGCTCCCAAATCTTGCACCTGCCTGCCCTAGCAAGAGGTCAACAAACTGACCCAGCCAAGCTGGATGTAAAGATGATGGCTTCTAAATTGCGCGGCACGGTGTTAGGTGCAACTGGCAAGCTGCCAATCGTTGCTTCCCCAGCACAGCTAACGGAACCATGAATAAGCTCCAACGCTATTATTTTGGCCAATTGGTCCCAGTGTTTCTCCTGATTATGGTCGGGTTAACGCTGATTGCTTTATTGACCCAAAGTCTCTCACAGCTCGATTTGCTCTTTGAGCGTGGCCAAAGTGCGGCAACCTTCTTGGGCATCTCTCTGTTGGCGACGCCCCAGATCATGGCGATTGTTATGCCGGTCGGTCTATTCGCGGCAGTGAGTTGGACCTATGGCCGGCTACATCAAGATAATGAGATTATTGTAGCCTATGGCGCGGGCTGGACCTTGTGGAAGGTGGCGGAACCTGCCTTCAGATTAGCCGCTGTTGGTGCGGTTGCGGCGCTGGCTGTCAATTTGTTTGTCCAACCTCTGGCACTGCGGGAAATGCGCGAGCGCTTGTTTGAAATACGCGCAGATTTTGCGAGTTCAATGGTCCGCGAGGGCGAGTTTCGTTCGACCGTCGATGGCCTGATGATTTTTGCCCGGCGCATTGACCGCGACGGAACATTGAATGGCCTTATCATTTCTGACACCAAGTCCGCTTCAAACCCGGTAATCTATGCTGCGCAACGCGGCACAATTGCCAAGCTTGAAACCGGACCCGTGATCGTTCTGCAAGATGGGTCAGTCCAACGAAAACTTGAAAACGGTCAGATCGATTTGATTGGCTTTTCTAATTATGTCGTTGAGTTGCGTGGCTTTGCCGACAAAAATCTTGAGCTTTTCTACAAACCCTCAGATCGATTCTTACCCCAATTGTTGAAGCCGGATCTTACCGATTATTGGGACCGAGACCATGTTGGAGATTTATTGGCCGAAGCCCATCGAAGGTTGGCCGCCCCGATTATATGTCTGTCTGCTGTCGCTTTAGCGATGCTGGCAGTTTTGGGGGGCTCGTTCTCGCGTCAAGGCTATGCTGCTCGGATTGGGTGGGCTTTTGGTGGACTGATCTTCATGCTCTTAAGCTTTACGGGCTTGATTCCGACGGTGGCTGACACACCGGGCCTTGGCCTCGTGCTCTATCTTATCCCCTTAGCTGTGCTTTTCTTTGCAACCCGTTCAATGCGGACCCCCTTACCCAGTTTTGTGAGTTTATCAGACAATCTGAAGGCCGTATCGAAGTCTCATAAGCGGGGCGAGTATGCACATTAGTCGGCTAGATATCTACATCTTCAAGCTCACATTATATGGCATTTTGGTAGCGGCAGGCGGGGTGTGCCTCTCGATCATTTTGGTCGATATCGTTGAGCAATTGCGTAACGTCTCCGGGGTGGCGAATGCTAACACGTTCACCGCCCTGCGCTTTACTCTGATGCGCACACCAGGAATTCTGGAACTGGCCTTGCCGTTTGCAGTTCTTGTGGGCTCGATCGTCACCTTTATGCGATTGGCACGCAGCTCTGAGATTGTGGCTATGCGGGCCTCTGGGGTGTCGACCTGGCGCTTTTTGAGTCCAGTTGCGGTGTTAGCAGCTTTGGTCGGACTGTTTGCAATCTTCATCCTCGGTCCATCATCGGCCCGCCTGAACCTCGCCTATGAAACCCAATTGCAAGCTCTCACTGCGGTAGCGACCACCAAGACCGGCGAAGGTGGCCGCACCGTGATGTGGATCAAGGATCGCGGGCCGGACCTCCAGCTAACCATCTCAGCTGAGGCAGGCTCGGCAGGGCAATATAGCAACGTGACCCTGCTAACGTTTAGCAAGACGGATTCACGTTTCATCGCACGCTACGATGCAATGACCGCGACACGCACGGAACAATCGTGGACCCTGTTCAACGGGGTCAAATCGTCAATCGGTGCTCAAGCCGCGCCTTTTACGAGGCTTACATTTCCAATTCTCAAGGATCGCTTAGAAGACAGCCAGAAGAATAAAGATGCAACGGCCCGGGCGATGTCTATTTGGGACCTCCCGCGTGCTGCACGCGATGCCGAAGCTGCTGGTGGGTCCCCTCAGCGTTATTGGTTGCAATTCCATCGGAAACTAGCGCTCCCGATTGCGCTCCTGTCGATGGCTATGATCGCAGCTGTTTTGTCACTGAGCAGCGATCGTTTCGGGCATAGAGCCATTATGGCAGCTGCAGCAATCGCAGCTGGACTCCTTGTCTATTTCATAAATGATATTTCTGGCGCTTTGGCCACGGCAGGCTATGCGCCGAGCTGGATTGCAGCGTGGTGTCCACCACTTGCAGCTTTATTTATCGCACTGGCAACAGTGTCCTATCGCGAGGACGGGTGAGCTTAGACGCTAGACGCAGGGTGAGTCACTCTTTACACCCAAACAATCTTTTTCGCTGAGGCGTCTCATCGAGGATCGCTTATGACCCGCGCACTGCATCGTCAGTTATTGGCCGTATCGCTTGGAACCCTTTTCGTTCCAGCGCTCGCGATTGCGCGAGAGAAACCAGATTGGAATCTGCAAGATGCACCTGCTGCAAAGGTTGCCACCAATAGGACTGCGATAACCGACACACGTGCGCCAACTAGAGCTGAAGACCCCGTATTATTGGAAGCTGACGCGATCGAGCAGGGTGACGAAGTCGGGGTCCTCATTGCCAAAGGTAATGTGACCGCGCGGAATAATGGACGCACGGTTCGTGCAGACCAAATAAATTACAATCAGAAAACGGGCATCGTAAAAGCTCTTGGCAATGTCACGGTCGTTAATGACGATGGTTCAACGACCTTCGCCGACGAGCTGACTTTAGATGATGAGCTATCAAGTGGGGTGGCAGGCAATTTTGCCTCCAAGTTTGCTGATGGCTCAACTTTGGCAGCCAATGCAGTTGTGACCCGCGAAGGCGACCGGAAACTCATGTCGCAAGCAGTGTTTACTGCTTGCCCTATCTGTAAAGATGGCAAGACCAAACCTTCTTGGATCATCCGCGCCCGTCGGGCATTGCAGAATGAGCGCACAGAGACGATTGTTTATAATGATGTCGTCTTTGAAGTTAAGGGCGTCCCAGTTCTATACGTCCCTTACTTCGCCCATGGGGATCCATCGGCCGGGCGGCGTTCTGGGCTGTTACAACCCAAACCCGGCGAATCGTCTCGTAATGGCTACTTCATCGAGCAGCCCTATTTGCAGGTTATTGACGCATCGTCAGACATCACCATTACGCCAATCATAAGCCAATATATCAATCCGGTTCTTCAACTGGATTATCGCCGGAAATTCTATTCTGGTGGCGTCGTCTTGAATGGTACCGTCACCAAGGAAAAATTCTTTGGCAAGCGTGGCGAGAAATTTGGAGAATCTGACTGGCGCGGCCATATCTTTGGCAATGGCGAGTTTAAAATCAACGACACATGGAACTGGGGTTTTACCGCCGAAAGTGCCAGTGATGACCTCTACCTTTTCCGCTATCGCATTGGGCAGGAGAATTTGCAGGCAGGCTTAGTCCGCCCACAAACCTCGCGGCTTATGTCCCAGCTGTACGTGCAAGGCCAAACAGACCGATTTTATGTGAGGTCTTTAAGTGCTGTATTTCAAGACCTGGTGCCAGGAGAACGGCGGAAAAACCTTCCACGCGTCGCGCCACTCGTGGACGGCACGTATCGCTGGCTGATTGGTCCGATGAATGGCCGCCTCGATGTGTCCGGCTCTGCCGTATCGCTCATGCGGACGGAAGGACGTTTGGACTCCATCCGCGGCAACATTGGCGCAACGTGGCGGGGCACACAAATTCTTCCCGGCGGCTTTATCCTTGAGCCCATGGCGATGGTACGTGGTGATTATTTTGACTATAGTGAAGGCTCCAACACCGGGGCTGTGTCGAGCACGCCCCTAAATGCGGATTCGTTTGGCCGGGGTTTAGGGTTGGCATCTATTGACCTGCGTTGGCCCCTAATACGTCCGGGCAACCGCTTCAATGTGACTTTAGAGCCGCGGATGTCGCTGACGGTTGCCAGCAAAGATGATCAGCAAAGCCGCGTCCGCGTTGAAGATGCTCTAGGCTTTGAAATGGATGCAACCAGCTTGTTCCGCCCAGCTGGAGCGGCAGGGATGGATTTGTGGGAGCCGGGCAGCCGCGTGAGTCTTGGCTTGCGGGCGGGGATCGACGTTCTGCCAACGTCTGAGGCTAATCCGCTGCCACTGCGCGCAAGCGCATTTCTAGGACGCCGCATCCGGACCGATGATGCGAGCGCTTTCAGCCGCGCCTCAAATCTGGACCGAAAGGAGTCGGATTGGGTTAGCGATTTTGAGCTTCGTTACGGTGATTATGGCAGCTTGAGTGGTCGGTTGCGCGTCGATCCTGAAACTGGGAAACTGGTCCATACCGAAGCCATAACGCGACTAAAAATATGGCGCACGGAGACGAGCCTTCGGTATCATGAATTTGATTCCAGTGCCGCCGGTGCAACCCGCGCCAACAAAGAATTGCAGGGCTCGGTTATCCTAACGCTCAATAAAAACTTCAAACTGTTTGGTTCGCTTTATCGCGACTTCAAGAGTGACACTAATCTGCGTTCTGCGTATGGCTTGATTTATGGCGACGACTGCACTGATTTCCGTATCTTCTATGAAGAACTTGGAACTCGAAATCGCTTCATTGAGCCCTCGCAATCTATCCGCTTCCAAATTGCATTCCGCACTTTGGGGGAGCTGTCTGACGCTCCATTTGACTGAGAAATGTCTGCCTAAAGATCGACAAATTTACTGTGCATTGACTTGCACCTGATGAGTCCGTTGGTCATGAACGGATTTTCGGCTAAAAGACTATGGTAAAACGTCAACAATCGCGCACATGCGCACGGAGTGAATGGATGAGTAAGGGGACAATCAGCGGATGTGCAGGCCGCGTCGCACTAGGTGCGGTGCTGGCGCTCTCTTGCGCAATCTGGTTAAAGCCTCAAACAAGTCTGGCTCAAGGGCGCCCTTTAAGTGAAGGCGTTGCCGCTATTGTGAATGATCAGCCGATTACTCGCCTGGATGTGCGTCAACGGGTTCAATTTCTGATTGCGACATCGGGCGCCCAGCAAATCACACCAGAGCTTGTCCAGCGCGCCACTTCGGCAGCGTTAAATGGCCTGATTGATGAGCGTCTTCAATTGCAGGAAGCATCCAAATTCAAAGTAGATGCATCAGACCGCGAAGTTGACCGCATCTTGGCGAACCAAGCTCGACAAAACGGGGCCACGCTAGAGACCTTTTTCCGCGATCTGGCGGAAATCGGCGTTTCCGCTCAAAGCTATCGTGACAAGACCCGCGCTGAAATTGTGTGGCAGCGGATTGTCAGCGGTCGCTTTGGATCGCGCGTGCGGGTTAATCGAGATCAGGTCAAGTCTTCTCTTGATCGTATTTTAGCCAATACAAACAAGCCACAATATCTACTTTCTGAGATTTTTCTTGAAGATGAAAATGCTCAAAGTGCGCCCCAAACGCTCGAAGGTGCCAAGACCTTGGTGCAACAATTAAGGGGTGGGACGCCGTTCCAATTGGTCGCACAGCAATTCTCTTTTGCTCCATCGGCCTCGACCGGCGGCGATATGGGCTGGATTACCTTGGGCGAGTTAAAGACAGAAGTAGCTGCCGCTGTGGAGCAAATGGGCCCCGGCACCGTTAGTGACCCGATTGTTGTTCCCGGCGGCGTCATGATCGTTTCTGTCCGTGAAAAGCGTGAGCCCAGTCCACCTAAAGCCACGCTCAAGCTGAAGGAAATGACGCGCAAAGTTATGGCAGGTGCAGATGAAGCAACTTGGAAGCGCGCTGAGCAGGCCGCCCGCCTTAGCCGTGACGCATTGCGCAACGGCTGTGATGGCGTAACACGTGCTGCTCAACGCAGTTCGCTTGAAGTCATTGATTATGGTGAAATTCAAGACGAAGATTTGGGCGAGCCTTTCCGCACCCAAGCACTTGGCCTTTCGAATGGGCAAGCCAGCGCGGTGTTCCGTTCAGATGCCGGTGTCCATGTCATGGTGTTATGTGACCGTGAAAACACGGGCTCTGACATCCCAACTCTCGAGCAATTGGAAGACCGCCTGTACGATCAGGAATTGGCCCTAATCGCCCGCCGCTATCTGCGGGACATCCGCCGTGAAGCGGCGATTATCCAACCTTGATCGCGTGACTCTAGATTTATCAGCCCAGAAACGGCCGCTGGTCATCTCGATGGGCGACCCAGCAGGCATCGGTCCAGAAGTCACAGCTAAAGCTTGGCAAGCGTTACGCAATGGCCCTACGCCGTTTTGTGTCTTGGGTGACCCGGCGCTTTATGGCTCGGTTCCAACTCAAATCATTAAAGAGGTGTCTGCAGCGGTCCAGATTTTCACCGATGCCTTGCCAGTGCTGCAGGGGTTTGAGGCGCACGGTGTTGTCTTGGGCCAGCCAAATCCTGCCCATGCCGGCGTAA
>JBEIEG010000048.1:0-12450 GCA_040383035.1 Hyphomonadaceae bacterium
ACACGTAAAAAGCTCTTTAAGTGCTTGTTCGCTTCAAAATTGGCCTCGGATGCCCGCACAAAGCGCTCTATGACAGGGCGGCTATCACCAACAAGATTTGATGACGAGCCAAACACCCGCCAATTGACTCCAATCGCACCAATATCAGCCTGGGGGTGGATATACTCAAGCATGGAAGAAAGGCTACCTTTGTTCATGACTAAGAACTCATCACAGTCAACAAACAGCAGCCAGTCAGTCTCAGCCCGCCCTACCATATCTTCATAAGCGGTTATTTGCGGCGACTCATACTTTCCAAGCTTCCAGGTGCGGTGCTCGATGTATTTTCGAGCTGCGAGCTTTCGAAGGATCACAGCACTCCTGTCGGTACTGTTGTTTTCATAAACCACAATTTTTGAAAAGCCGAGACTGCGATAATAGGCAACCCACTCCAAAAGGTACGGCCCCTCATTCTTCGCAATCATGCAGACCGTGCATGAAACCATCGTCGATTTACTTTCCAATAGCTGCTGGCAGGGCAAGTTCCAGCTTGACCTCTGGCCTTTGCTTAGAAGGCCTGATTAGTCATTAAAGTGTGTCACCAAACCGAGCAAGTTCCGCACAACGCGTTAGTGCCCAATCAGGACCCAATAACCTGAGGACCACTCAGTTGTTCGCCAGCATCATCAATTTTGGAAGCTCGTTCGAAGTCCCACCCATCGATATCACCAAAGTAAACTTGCGAGCCACCCTCCAAAACAAGTACTTTGTTACATGTTTGCTTGATCAACTCGTTACTATGGGTTGCCAGAACCATAATTCGGGAATCCTGCAAGATCTTGTCGAGGCGCCGCTTTGCCTTCTCAAAAAACCCTGCATCACCAGCCCCAATCCATTCATCCATTAACAGAATATCCGGGTCCATACTGGTCGCAACGCCAAAAACCAGCCGCGTAATCATGCCGGCGGAATAGGTCTTGAGCGGCAGGTCTATGAATTTGCCTAGATCACTAAAGTCGATGATCTCCCCTAGGCGTTCTTGAATTTCCTTTGTAGTTTGCCCGCGCATCCGGCCCATATTGTAGATGTTCTCAACTCCGGTGAGTTCAGCATCCAAGCCAAGATTGATATTGATCATGGAAGAAATTTTGCCGCGCACCGAAACAATGCCATGATCGGGCTCGTAGACACCTGCCAATACTTTTAGGAGGGTCGTTTTACCAGATCCATTATGACCAATAAGACCAAGTCGATCGCCTTCGGCGAGTTGGAAGGATACGTTTTTTAGAGCTTGAACAAACACAACGTCTTGGCGGTTTCGCAACAATCGACCACCTACGGCCAGATTCGCAACCGCATTTCGAAGCGACTTGGCACGCATTGAATAAATTGGATAGGCCAGAGTCAGGCCTTTGACGGTTAAGACAGTCATGGATTTCACCTAGACCCAGAAGGGGATTCTGCGGCGGTTAGCCGGGAAAAACACGAGCCATGCGACCAAACCAAGGACCGTCGTTATAGACGCAATAATCCAAGCCTCAGTCGGTGGCATTTGGCCTAACAATGGCATCCGTATAACCTCGAGCAGACCGTAAAGAGGATTGTAATGGACCAGCGCAAGCCTCCACCCAGACAGCATACTGGGTTGCCAGAAGATTGGGGTCAAAACAAGGAATAGAGAACTGAGAAATGGGAGCATGAAGCGCACGTCCCTAAAACGTGCAGCAAACATTGCTGTTACCGTTGACCAAGTAATCATGCTTGTGAAAGCCAACATCAAGCCTGGCAAAATAGTCCAGTGCGGCACTGCAATGGACCCAATAAACGCCATCATAATATAGAACACAACCAAATTGTGTAGGAATATAAAGAATGATCTGCAGACTGCCTCAAATATAAAATATGTAAAAGGATATGCGTGGTTGACAATTATTGTGGAATTTCCAACAAAAGCCTCGGGAGCCTCGGAAAGAGGAAAAACAATCATCGCATAAGTTAGGAGGCCAGCCATAATCAATGGCAAAGCAACCTTCAAATCCTGCCCAAAAATTCCACCAAAGACGATGGCCATGGACACCGACGACGCGACCATAGCACCCGATATCCACAAACTTCCAAGCACCGTCCGCTTATACTTTGCGGAAATCGCATGATAGGCTTGGTGCACCCAAACATGAGACAAGCCGAGCCCATTTGAGAGGTCTGCAAACGCCTTCCCCATTGCTCCTGACATTCACTTCTCCACTCTCAAACTCTCTAAGCGAACTTCCATGCAAACTTAAATGCGCTGACCCGCTTAGGAGCATCAGAAGAAGCCGCGTTATCCGAGCCCATAAGCCCCAATAACATTGCAGATTAGCTAACTGAGTTGTCCATCAAAAGCAACGGTAACCAATGGGCTGGCTGAGGACCGAAATCAGTACGTTGCCGACAAATGAGCTACGGGCCAGCGGCCAAGATTACAAAGTCAGATGGATCGATTGGCCAACGTCCTAGATCCGTGTTTGGAAGAAAGTTCCCGCAGAACCGCTCTTATTCCGAGGTGGCCTGAACCACAAGCTGCTTCAGATAATGCCCATATTCACTGGACTTTAGCCGCTCAGCCTGCGCTAACAATTGATCACGAGACAGCCAACCTTGGTGGAAGGCGATTTCCTCTAAGCAACCAATCTTAAGACCTTGTCGCTTCTCAATCGTCCGTACGAAATCGCCAGCTTCCAAGAGGCTATCTTTGGTTCCCATATCCAACCAAGCCGCACCGCGACCAAGGCGTTCAACATTTAGCTCATTTGCTTGAAGATAGACGGCATTGATATCTGTAATTTCAAGCTCACCCCGCGGTGATGGCTTAATCGTGCGGGCGATATCTACAATTCTGTTATCGTAAAAATACAGGCCTGTAACTGCCCAATTGGACTTGGGAGCTTGCGGCTTCTCTTCAATTGTAACTGGTTGACCGTCTGGGTCGAAACTCACGATCCCGTAGCGTTCAGGATCACTGACACGATAAGCAAAGACAGTTGCGCCAACTGTGCGTGCCGCCGCTGCCCGCAATTGGGACCGCAGGCCACCACCATAAACGATGTTATCGCCCAAAATCATTGCGCAAGCCTGACCCTGCAGGAAGTCTTCGCCGATCAAGAAGGCTTCTGCCAGACCACGAGGTGCATCTTGGGTCGCGTATGAAATTGAAATCCCAAACTGACTACCATCGCCTAAAAGTGTCTCAAAGGCCGCACGATCCCGTGGGGTCGTTATTATGAGGATATCGCTTATCCCTGCCAGCATAAGGACAGAAATTGGGTGATAAATCATTGGCTTATCATAGACTGGCAATAATTGCTTAGAGACTGCTATGGTCAAAGGGTATAAGCGCGATCCGCTACCGCCTGCCAAAATAATGCCTTTTTGCGTCACGTTTTCGATCCTAATTCTGGCGAGCCAGCACTGAGACTAGATGGGGCAAGCGCGCGCTTAGCCCGGGGAGTTTTATGCCATAGGCACGCTCAAGAAAGCTACTGTCCAAACGGGAATCGCAAGGACGGCGCGCAGGCGCGCCAAACATCGCTTGCGTGGTTGGTGCAATTTCCGCTGTTTTAAGGCCGAGTTCTGCTCTTGCGGCCATAATCGCCCGAGCAAAGTCAAACCGGCTAAGCCCTTGTTCGCCCGCACAGTGAATGGTGCCGAAATCAGTGGAATCAGGCCCGATGCGATCCGACAAGCGAATCAACGCTTCTGCGAGATCAGAGACAAAGGTCGGGCAGGAGATTTCATCGGCGACAACCTTGATCTGATCACGTGTCTCCGCCAAGCGCATGATTGTTGCAAAGAAATTTCCAGCGTCAGGACCATAGACCCAAGATGTTCGCGCGATCATGTGCCGCGGCAGAATTGTTCTTAAAATTGACTCGCCGGCCTCTTTCGAGGCCCCATAGATATTCAATGGGCTGACGGGCGCATCTTCGGTTATGGGGGCGCTTTCGCTATCACCAAACACATAGTCAGTAGAGATGTGGATCAATGCCTTATCGGAATTGGCACACCACTGAGCTAAGGCGGCAACCGCGTCACGATTGACTGCAAATGCGCGATCTGGCTCCCGCTCACACGCATCGACGGCCGTGAAGGCGGCGGCATTGATGATAACGTCGGGTTCAAATGCATCCAGACGAGCTCGCCAAGAGCTACTATCTGTCACATCATAATCGCGACCAAGCGCAAGAACTGGTTGAATTGGATTGCGTTGCGAAAAGCCAGCCTGCAGGGCTTTACCAACCTGGCCTGACGCTCCCAATATTGCGACTCTAGGTGTCATGATTGACCTTCGAATGTCGTAGTTTTCAAACTCATTTGAAAGATTACCCTGCTCAAAAGAGGTCCGCCTCTGAGAGATCTTTAAGGACTTGGGCTGATGCATCTTTTTCCGACAGGATAGGCTCGTTCCCGTTTAAGGGCCAATCAATTGCCACATCTGGACAATCCCAGCGCAACCCACGCTCGCACTCAGGTGCATATCGGGCACCGGTTTTATAGGCCACCATTGTGTTGGGGACCAATGTACAGAAACCATGCGCAAAGCCAGCCGGGACTAGGAGCGATTGATTCTTCGTGGCGCTTAGCGGCACGCTAATTGAGCGCCCGAAAGTTTGCGATGAGGGGCGCAAATCCACAACCACATCGACAATCTCACCGACCAAAACTCTCACGAGTTTTGCTTGTGCAAAAGGGGGTGTCTGCCAGTGTAGCCCCCTAATCGTGTAAGGCTGAACGGAGACAGACAGATTGTCTTGCACCCATGAATTTGGCAGGCCTGCACTTTCGAAATAGTCGGCCCTCCACGTTTCCATGAACGCACCGCGCGGATCGGCTCGGACTGGCCCTTCGACCAAAGTAATACCTTCAAGGGCAAGTGGGTAAAACTGCATGAGGTGCGCACCGAGCTTATGTGAGCACCCGTTATAACTGCTACAGCCCGAGATGGAATACAGAGGCCCAACCCTCTACGCAGTGTTGAACTTGATTGAATTGGCCACGATATCCCCAACGAGTATCGAATAGCTTTTTTAGACGGCCTCATCCATGAACGATAAACCATTTAGTTTAATCAACATTGTGCATTGCCTAAGTGACCATCCTTCCTCAAAATCTACCAATGAATAAAAGTCGACTTTCGGCTTCGTATCTCTGTTCATGCCCATCAATCTTCAAGCGGAAGAATTGTATCGTTAAGCCTAAATCTGGCCTCGTACCTGCAATTCAGTGTGCCGTTTTAGGAGGTTTGGTTCAAAGCGTGATGAAGCATTGATAAATTGGCTCCAAGGTCAATTCTCTAAAAGGAACCTTGCTCAAAACCACGCTTCACTGGATCGTAGCCGGCAAGGTAGATATCCGAGTTTATCCGGATCTGAGCGCTTCAAGTCCAAAACCTATTGATTTCCGAGTTAAGCAGAATGTGGTCGTGCCCAATGCACTTAGGGCCGACGATCTGGGACGCGACTAATCAGAGATCCAATCCGCACTCAACAGATAAACTTTACTAGCGACTTTCTCTAAGTGAGGAGCCACTGTCATGCTCGCGTGACGGCAGAACTCTCAGGCACTAACTTGTCCCCAGATGGGGCTGCTTAGGTGAAACATGCGATTTTTGGTAACTGGCGGGGCTGGATTCATTGGGTCAGCGGTTTGTAGACATCTGATCACCTCTAATCTCGGCCAAGTTCTCAACGTGGACAAGCTTACCTATGCGGCCTGCCTGTCTTCGCTTGACAGTATCGCTGCCTCGCCAAACTACCGGTTTGTGCAGCACGATATTTGCGACAAAATGGCTATGGCCGCTCTGTTCGACACGTTTCAACCAGACGCAGTGTTTCATCTAGCGGCGGAAAGCCACGTTGACCGCTCGATCACGGGCTCGGCGGAGTTCATCCAGACCAATATTGTCGGAACGCACACATTGTTGGAGGTTGCTCTAACTTATTGGCGTGGATTAACCGGCGACAAGCAACGCAATTTCCGGTTCTTGCATGTTTCGACCGATGAAGTCTTTGGTTCTTTGGGCGCTACTGGAGCGTTTTCTGAAGTGACCGCTTACGATCCGCGCTCCCCCTATTCCGCCTCGAAAGCTGCCTCGGATCATTTGGTCCAAGCTTGGCACCATACTTTTGGCCTTCCATGTCTCATTACCAATTGTTCGAACAATTACGGACCCTATCATTTTCCAGAGAAGTTGATCCCTTTGATGATTCTAAACGCCTTGGAGGGTAAATCCCTCCCAGTTTATGGCGATGGGAAGCAAATCCGGGATTGGCTGCATGTGGATGATCATGCCGTCGCCCTCCAAACCGTCATGGAACGGGGGAAGCCGGGAGAGACCTATTGCGTTGGTGGTCGCAACGAACGCGAAAACATCGATGTGGTGAAGCGCATATGCGCCCTTGTCGATGAACTGGCGGGCGCGCGCCCTGAGGGTCCACGCGAAGATCTTATCACTTTTGTCCAAGATCGCCCTGGCCACGATCAACGCTATGCGATTGACGCAACAAAGCTGGAGAATGAACTCGGTTGGCGCGCAAACTATAGTTTTGAAACGGGCATTCGCCAGACAGTTGAATGGTATTTGAACCGGCCTGACTGGTGGGAACCAATTCGATCAAAGAATTATCAGGGTCAGCGCTTGGGACTTATCACCCCCAAATAGCCCTTTAGACCTAAAAATGGGGCTTATTCGACTACCCCCCAGCTTGAATAAAATCGCAGATGATTTGGGCACCGGCCTCTGCGCTGGTATCATAAGTTGCTATCCGTAGATCTGGCGAAATCGGAGCCTCATAGGGTGCGCTGACTCCCGTAAAGTTGGGGATGAGACCTTGTCTAGCCTTTGCGTAAAGCCCTTTTGGGTCGCGGTCGGCGCACACCTCAATCGTGGTGTCAATAAAGACCTCAACAAAGCGATCTGGCCCAACAATCGAACGGGCCATTTCGCGATCTCGTGCGAACGGCGAAATCAAAGCACATATGACAATCAAACCGGCGTCGGCCATAAGCTTAGCTGCTTCTGCTGTGCGGCGCACATTCTCGACACGGTCTGCTTCAGTAAAGCCTAAATCCTGGCAAAGTCCGCTACGAAGATTGTCCCCGTCCAAAAGTGCGGTCGCCCGGCCTTGAGCCCACAAAACCTGCTCGGTCAGCTTTGCGATGGTAGATTTGCCAGCTCCTGACAAGCCGGTCAACCAAATCACACGCGGCTGTTGCCCATAACGTAAGGCTCGGGTCTGGGTATCAACGGCGGCAGTAACAGGCGTGATATTGGCAGCCCGACGCAAAGCGTTTCGGATAAGCCCAACCCCGACGGTCGCATGACTCACGGCATCGACAATCAAAAACGAACCACATGATCGACCTTCGATATAGGGGTCACACAAGATTGGCTGTGTCGTGATGAGGTTGCACAAGCCAATATCATTGATCGAAAGACTGTCAGCAGCGATTTTCTGACCAGTGTCCAAACATATTTTGTGGCGAATACGTGTTACGGAACCCTGGATCCATGCACCTTGCCCCTTTAGCCAAAAGCTACGTCCGGCCGCAAGCGCTTGGTCACTGAACCAGATGATGTCAGCAGCGATTTGATTAGAAAAATCTGCAATTTGCTCTTTGGTATAGATCCAGTCACCCCGGCTCAGATCCACTTGCCGATCTAGACTAATTGCGATGGCATCGCCTGCCTCTGCTCGCTCGACAACTTCTGCAGAGCGATAAAGCCTAGTGATGCGCGCTGGATACGCAGTTGGCCCAATGAGGATTTCTTGGCCTTGGTGTAGACAGCCGCTTATCAGGGGCCCGGCATAAGCTCTGGTGCCATCGGGCGCGCGTGAGACCCATTGGATGGCGAGCCGCACCTGAGCTTGGTCCTTATGGGACACCTCAACAGCGGAAAGCCATTCTGCCAATGTGGGTCCATGGTACCAACCGAGCTCTGGAGCTCGATTGACAAGATTGACTCCAAACGGAGCCGAAACGGGAATAACATTAAGCGAGTGGAAGGCAAATTCTTTTGCAAAGTCGCGAAATGCGATCTCAATCGCGGCAAATTTAGACTCGGACCAATCAACCAAGTCCATCTTGTTAATCGCGACAGCTAAGCGTGTAATCCCCATCATTGAACATATGCGGACATGGCGTCGCGTCTGCTCCAAAAGACCAGTGCGTGCATCGATCAAGACGATAGCTACGTCGCAATTGGAAGCGGCTGTCGCCATATTCCGGGTATATTGTGCATGACCAGGGCAGTCCGCAATCTGGCATGTGCGGCCCAGCACGACACAAGAGCGGTAAGCCACATCAATGGTTATGCCCTGTTCACGCTCAGCGCTCAGGCCATCTAAAAGATAGGAGAAATCGAGGCCGCCGGGTCCTAGAGCGCCTGAGGGCGAGTGTTCCCGTGCCGATTCCAAGATATCTTCTGCTACTTGGTCGCAATCATAAAGCAAGCGACCAATGAGTGTCGATTTGCCGTCATCAACGGAACCACAAGTCAAGACTCGAAGACGCGGCTCGTGACCTTTTGGGCCAATTTGCGGGTTGGTCAAAAGTAGCCCTCACGCTTCTTGGCTTCCATCGAGGAACTGCCTACACCATCAATAAGACGCCCCTGACGTTCTGAGAAGCGCGAGGCAAGCATTTCCTCAAGAATCTCAGCGACAGTCCCCGCTTGGCTTTCAATTGCGCCGCTCAAGGGGTAGCAGCCAAGGGTGCGAAAGCGGACCGAGCGCAATTCTGGAACTTCGTTCGGCTCGAGAGGCAAGCGGTCGTCATCGACCATAATCCATGTCCCTGAGCGACGCACGACAGGGCGGGCTTTAGAGAAATAAAGCGGCACCACTTCGATGTTTTCGAGCTGGATATAGCTCCAGATGTCGAGCTCTGTCCAATTGGACAATGGAAAGGCCCGCATCGACTCACCCTCTTGGAGGCGGGTGTTGTAATGGCCCCAGAGTTCAGGTCGTTGCCCACGCGGGTCCCAGCCATGCCCGACGCTGCGAAACGAAAAGATCCGTTCTTTCGCACGACTCTTCTCTTCATCTCGACGCGCACCACCGATTGCTACGTCAATCCGATGATGATCGAGAGCCTGCTTCAAGGCGATGGTCTTCATGATGTTGGTATGGATACTTGCCCCACTGACGATTGGATTGATCCCCTGATCCAGCCCATCTTGATTGGTATGGACGATCAGATCCACGCCATACTCACGAGCTATACGATCGCGAAAGGCAATCATTTCCTTGAACTTCCAAGTGGTATCAATGTGCAACAGCGGAAAGGGTATGGGGCCGGGAGCAAAGGCCTTGGCGGCCAGATGCAAAAGGACCATTGAGTCCTTGCCAATGGAAAACATCAATATAGGACGCAAGAAGGCACCGGCAGACTCGCGTATCACATGGATAGCCTCAGCCTCCAACTCTCTTAAGCTACGCATGTCTGCCAAATTCATGGCTACCAGTCCTTAAAATGCCACCAACCGACGCTTCAACTTCTATGTTGTCTCACCGTTGCATGTCCAGCAGCTAATCCGTCCGCCGTATAGTCCACTACGAAACAAAACAAAGTGATTGGACGGACTTAAGCGCTATTACGCCCAGCAAAATTGCGCACAGTCTCAACGATATAGTCTTGTGTTTCCTCATCCAAATCCGGATGCATGGGTAGGGAAATCACAAGACCGGCCTTAGCTTCGGTCACGGGAAGCCCACCTGGACCAACAGGGAAGCGGCTGTAGACGTCCTGCTTGTGAATTGGGATCGGATAGTAGGCAGCCGTTGGGACGCCGCGGCTCTTGGCATAGGCCGCTAGGCCGTCACGGTCGGGGACTTCAATTGTGTATTGCGCCCACGTTGAGACGCCACCATCTATCACAGTCGGGACCACCACGCTGTCACCCAATAGCTGATTGTACCGTGCAGCAATCCTATTGCGGGCTTCGATTTCCTCAGCGAACACAGCCAGCTTCTCAAGCAAGATTGCAGCTTGAACGGTGTCGAGGCGGGAATTCATACCGATCCGGATATTGAGATATTTCGGATCATGTTCAAAGGTTTTGCCCACCAAATCGCTCTTGGTCGCTTTGCCATGCACCCGAAGGGAATCCATCACCTCCCAAAGCGCGTAATCGTCTGTGAGCACGGCACCGCCGTCGCCATAGCAGCCTAAGGGCTTAGCCGGGAAAAAGCTGGTAGTGGCAACATCTGCCCAATGGATCGGATGTTGGCCGTTGAGCGTGCAGCCAAAACCTTGGGCGGAATCGGCGATCAGCTTAAGGCCATATTTTTTAGCAATTGCCGAGATCTCTGGGTAATTGGCGGGCTGGCCAAAGAGATCGACCGCAATGATCACTGTGGGCTTTAACTTACCTTCCGCCAACACAGCCTCAATCGAGGCTTCTAAATGCGCAGGATCGAGATTGTAGGTCACAGGGTCAACGTCAACAAAGACGGGGGTTGCGCCCAACCACGGCACCACTTCGCCGGTCGCGGCAAAGGTGAAGCTGGGACAGAAAATCGCGTCCCCGGTGCGAATGTGCCACGCCATCAAGGGCAAAACCAAAGCATCTGTCCCGTTGGCGCAGGACAAGGCGTATTTCGCCATCCCAAACTCTGCTAGCGCAGCTTCAAACGCTTGGACCTGAGGGCCCATGATGTAGGCACCACCATTAATCACACCCATTACCGCATCATCAATGCGGGTGCCGAGCCTGCGACGCTGCGCCAATAGATCGATAAAGCCAATCGGGGGGCGTGTGCTGTCAGTCATGCTCTTGTACCACTTGTCCTCAATTTAGCCTGTAAGGCTTGCTCAGCTGCGTCATAAGCCATAGATTGGGGGAATACTGCAAGCCAACGCAGATTGGCCCATCACTTTTGGCAACCAAGAGCAACAATCAAGCACGGGTCGCTTGATCGATCGCTTCCGCTATCCGCACAGCCGCTGCGCCATCTGCTGCAGAAATCGCTACTGGGCGCTCGCCCAAAATGGCCGCTATAAAGTCGGCAGTAGCAGCGCCCATCGGGTCTGGAATGCGAGTTGCAAAGTCCGAGTGTAAGCCAAAGTTGGGTCCATCGTCGAAACTCTTCGCAATGAAGTCGATCGTGACCTCGCCTTCAGAATAGCCAATCGTCATGCGGCGATCGCGCTCTTCAGCTGCGCGACTGGCAAGAAATCGGGCTTCACTTCCTCCCTCAAAGGTCAAAACGGCGTCTACGGCATCGGGATTATTTGGCTCACCAGCCAAACGGGTAGCCTTAATCGCGACTGGCTCTGACCGGAACAAGATGCGGGCCAAATCAATGTCATGCACCATCAGGTCCAAAGTCACAGACACATCGGCTCCGCGGATGCTGGGCAAACCAACCCGCGTCGCCTGCAAGAATTTTGGCCGCTCGGCTACCTCAAACAAGCCCATCGCGGTGAAGATATAGCGCTCCTGATGGCCTGCCTGCAGCACGACGCCGCGCTCAGCGGCATGCTGGCACAAGATGTCAGCATCTGCAGCTGTGGCGGCCAAAGGCTTTTCGACCAAGCAATGCTTGCCAGCATCGATAGCGGCGCGCGCTACACCACCATGGGCGATGGCGGGGGTGGCAACCACCAGCGCATCAACTTCAGCCAAAATAGCTGACATGTCGGTAAAGGCTTGTGTGGACAATTCGCTTGCAAGCGCCTCTGCCCGCTCCGCGCTCAAGTCAAAAATACCGACCAAAATAGCGCGAGGGTTTGCCTTAATTTTATTGGCGTGATTACGGCCAAATACGCCAGCTCCAGCAACACCGATCCGGACCTGTTTCTCTGAGATGTCTGACACGTAGAAAGCCTTCTAATAGGACAGAAGTGTAGCGAGTCCGGCGCTGGACTTATGACCTGTCGCTAATGTGCTTCTAGGCGGTCCGCAACCCGAAGCACCTCTGCGAAGGCCAAAAACAGATGGTAGAGAGTAGAAGTTGGTATAGCTCTAGCGGTGGGTCGGCCAGCCTGATCAAACGCGTCAAGCCACCCGCCTTGCGGCTCGACAGCCAGATATCGATTGAGCAGGAGCCGCAATGTCGGCCTTAACACGGGCACTGGATCTGCACCGGTCAGTTCATAGAGCGCAACTGCCGCTTTAAGCCGTTCGGTATTCGGCCAAGTGCGTGAACCCCCGTCAACAAACCGACCATCATCCAAAATGACATTATAGGTGGCTGCACTGACGTGATCGACGCCTTTTTCTTCCCCAAATGCAATCAAGCCTTTGACTTGGTCTGTCACCTCAACACCCAATAATTTATGGGCTGAGGCCAATATCCAAGCCCATTCAAATTGATGACCCGGCTCTACCCAATGGCCTTTCTCTTCAGCCAATCGATCAAGATTATCGTCAAAATACTCACATAAGGTCCCGCGCATCGGGTCGTAGAAGTGGGACTGAAACAGGCCGAT
>JBEIEG010000049.1:0-12247 GCA_040383035.1 Hyphomonadaceae bacterium
AAAGCGATGGCGGACACAGGCGACTTGCGGACTTCCCAAGTGCTCGATGCCATCAACGACTCGCTCGGGCCCCACATTTTTCCGGATAAGGGCGACGGCTCAGACCCCCGCGCCTGCCCATCCTGCGCGGACGGTCGGGTTTCGCTAAAAACCAGTAAATTTGGAGCCTTCATTGGCTGCTCAAACTATCCTGAATGCCGCTATACCCGCCAATTGACCGTCCCATCAGGCGATTCTGCTGAGGCAGGTGGTGACCGCAATTTGGGCTCTGATCCTGAATCGGGTCTCGATGTCTGGCTCAAAGCCGGCCGCTTTGGCCCTTATGTTCAGTTGGGCGATGGCGAGAAGCCTAAGCGCTCTTCCCTGCCCAAAGGCTGGTCAGCGTCGGAACTAGAGCTGGAGCGGGCCCTGCGCTTGCTTTCCTTGCCGCGCACCGTCGGCACCCACCCCGAAGATGGCGAGCCCATTGTTGCCAATTTAGGCCGCTTTGGACCTTATGTGCAGCATGGCAAGACCTATGCGAACGTTGGCACCATCGAAGATGTGTTTGAGATTGGCCTGAACCGCGCTGTCACGGTCTTGGCCGAGAAGCTAGCAGGCGGAGGCCGGCCCCAGCGCACGGCGGCAGCGGCCTTGCAAGAGTTTGCTGCCCCAGCTGAGGGTGGGCCCGTGATCAAAGTCATGGCAGGTCGTTATGGCCCCTATGTGACCGATGGCACCACCAATGCGACCTTGCCCAAGGGCCTAGACCCTGCCGCAGTCACTCGGGAAGCCGCCCTAGCCTTGATCGAAGCCCGCGTTGCTTTGGTTGGGGTTGGGAAGAAAAAGCCTGCCAAAAAGGCAAGTGCCGCAAAGTCTGCTTCTGCTAAGCCTGCGGCGAAGAAGGCCGGAACAGCCAAAAAGCCTGCGGCGAAAAAGAAGGCCCCTGCTAAAAAGCCAGCGGCCAAAAAGGCGACCGGTGAATGAAGACGAAGGGTCGTGGCAACGGCCAAAAAGGCAAGCCACCGAGAAAGACGGTGACGCGTCCGGCGTTGGGTGTACCAGACAAAGCTACCTTGCTGGCCTTTTTGAACGAAGCCAAAACTGCGATTGGCCCACGTGAAATCGCCATCGCCTTCGGAATCAAGGGTGATGAGCGCCGGGCTTTGAAAGCGATCCTGCGTGAATTGGCGGATGAAGGCTCGATTGCCAAAACCGGTCGCAAGGAAGTTGCCAGCCGCACCGTGCCCCCTGAAGGCGGCATGTTCCAACTGATCGAGATTGATAGCCAAGGCGACTTGATAGCGCGCGCGGTCGGGCGTGAGGATGAGCTTTACGGCCCGCTGGTGCGCCTCGCGAGCACCCGATCGCAAGTACGCCAAGAAGGTCCGCCACCCGGCGTTGGGGATCGCTTCATTGGTAAGACACGCTTGACCCATGAAGGCGAGTATGAGGTCCAAATCATCAAGCGCCTCGGTCGGGTCATCGAACGCGTGTTCGGCGTCTTTATGGCGGCAGATGTGCGCCCTGGCCAAGCAGGGTCTGGGGGCGGGAGACTTGTACCTGCCGACAAGAAGCAACGCCATGAATTGATGATCCTGCCAGAGCATGCCAAGAGCGCACGCAATGGCGATCTGGTTGCGGCGCGCTTACTACCCCATCGCGGCTATGGCCCGAAGAAAGCGGAAATCATTGAGATTTTCGGCAATAATGAAAACCCGAAAGCGGCCTCTATTCTGGCAATTGCTGCCCATAACATTCCGATGGGCTTTACCTCTGAAGAGGAAGAAGAAGCAGCAAGCGCAGGCCCTGCGCCCTTAGGCGCGCGCGAAGATTTACGTCACATCCCCTTGGTGACCATCGACCCAGATGATGCGCGTGACCATGATGACGCGGTCTATGCCGAAGCCTTGCCCGGCGGTGGTCACAAGATTTTGGTCGCCATTGCAGACGTTGCTCACTACGTCACACCGGGCTCTGCCCTAGATGAAGGCGCACTGATGCGCGGCAATTCGGTCTATTTCCCAGACCGGGTTGTGCCGATGTTGCCAGAGCGTTTGTCGGCTGATTTATGCTCGCTGATGGACGGGGTTGAACGGCCTTGTTTGGCACTGGAGATCAAGATTGATGCCGGCGGCCATAAGCAAAGTCATCGGTTCCTGCGCGGCTTGATGAAGAGTGCGGCCAGCCTCACCTATACCCAAGCGCAAATGGCCATTGATGGCATGCCAGATGCGATGACAGCCCCCTTGCTGGATACCGTGCTGCAACCCTTGTGGGCCGCCTATCGCGCACTGGAGAAAGCACGCGATCAGCGTGAGCCTTTGGAGATCAACAGCCCAGAGCGTAAAATCATCCTGTCGCCCGAAGGCAAAGTTCTCTCGATTGGTTTGCGCGAGCGCTTTGATGCCCACCGCTTGATTGAAGAGATGATGATCCTCTCCAATGTTTGTGCTGCGGAGACATTGGAAGACAAGCGTTCGCCGCTCATCTACCGCGTCCATGATCAGCCGAGTGAAACTAAGCTTGCTGCCTTGGGCGATTTTCTGGCGACGGTGAATATGAAATGGGCCAAGGGCCAACCGCCAAGCCCTGCCCGCTTCAATCGCGTGCTGGAATTAGCTACACCGACTGAGCATGCCGAAATGATCAATGAGATCGTGCTGCGCACGCAGGCTCAAGCGATTTATGACACGGACAATCTGGGGCACTTTGGCCTCAACCTGCGCAAATATGCGCACTTCACCTCGCCCATTCGTCGTTATGCCGATCTGATTGTGCATCGTGCGCTGATCAGCTCCTTAGGCTTTGGCGAAGATGGTTTGAAAAAGACGAGCGCCGAGCAGCTCAAAAAAGTCGCAGAAGCCATCACTGCGACGGAACGGCGCGGCATGGCGGCGGAACGCGAAGCGACAGACCGCTATGTTGCCGCCTTCTTGTCTGAACGGGTTGGTGCCACGTTTGAGGCCCGCATCACCAGCGTGAACCGGTTTGGCGTCTTTGTCCGCCTTGAAGAGACCGGCGGCGATGGGCTGGTGCCTGTCATGCGGTTAGGCAGCGAGTACTTCCATCATGATGAGGCTGGACATGCGCTTATCGGCGCAGAAACCGGCGACCGCTGGGAATTGGGTGCTAAGGTGCGGGTGCGGCTGTTGGAAGCGACACCTGTCTCTGGCGGGCTCCTGTTTGAAATTGTAAGCCAGCCGAAAGTTGGTCCTGTGCCGGCACGTCGCGCGGTGCGCGGCCCGATGCGTGGCACAACGCCTGTTCGCAAGACAGGTGGCCCACCGCGCGGTGTCACAAGGCGAAAGCGCTAAATTTTAGCTTGGTGTTGCATCCTTGGGATCGCCCAATTTCACCAGAAATGCGCCCATATAATACAGAATGATCAAAGGAATAGCCAAAGAAAACTGGCTGATCACATCCGGCGGCGTAACAATGGCGGCGACGACGAAGATCCCGAAAATGGCATAGCGCCCATTTTCAAACCAAGTCTGCCCATCCACAATCCCTGCCCTGCCCAGCAGCAATTGCACGACAGGCAATTGGAAACAGGCGCCGAAACCAAGGATCAACGTGGTAATGGTGCCAACATATTCAGAAATCTTACCCTGATAAACCACCCCGACCCCGCCGGTTGCAGGTGCCAGCTCTTGGCGTAGCGAGAATTGCATCACCATGGGCATCACGACGAAATAGGCCATGGCGGCACCCAAGGTGAAGAGCACCGGTGCCATGATCAAAAAAGGCGTAAACGCGCGCTTCTCATGGCTATAAAGCCCCGGGGCGACAAAGCGGTAGAGTTGGAAAGCGATCATCGGAAAGGACAGACAAATCCCACCAAACATGGCGACTTTGATCTGGGTGAGAAACGCTTCCAGCGGAGCCGTATAGATAAGCTTCATGTCCGAGTTGAGCGATGCTGCCCCTTTCACCGCAATAACCGCATTCTGATAGGGCAATAAGAGCCAGTGTAAAATGAACTGCCAAACAGCGAAGCAAATGAAGAAGCCGATGGCGATAGAGCCAACGCTCCACAGCAGGCGATCACGCAATTCGACCAGATGCTCCATCAAGGGCGCGCGGGTGGCCTCAATCGCTTCTTCATCGGCCGTCAGTGGCGGATCAACTGGGTTTTGCTGTGGGACAAGGTCGGTCACGCCACTTCGGCTCCAGGTGCTTTTGTGGCGCGGGGTGCGCGGGCCCGCTTGGGCTTAGCCGCGACTTCTAAGCCAGCCACTGGCGCCGGGGCGACATCTGCCTCAACCTTGGGCTTGCGCGCCCGCTTCGGTTTGGCTTCGACCTGCGCTGGCAACGCCTCCATCACCGGTGTTTGGTCGGTCACGTGATGATGATGGTCAGACCCGTAGGGCGTGACAGGCGCATAAGGATCAATGCCGGTTTCAAACGGCTTGGTCAGCTCATCCTTGATGTCTTGCAGCGGGTTATTGTTGCGCAGCGCTTCGACTTCTTTACGCAACTCATCTAATTCCGCTTGCCGGGCCATTTCATCAAAATTGGCCCGGAAATCTGCCGCCATGCCGCGCAGCCGTGACGTCCACTGGCCCGCTTTGCGCATCAAAAGCGGCAATTCTTTCGGCCCCACCACAATCAAGGCGATGATGCCGATGATGACCAGCTCTTGAAAGCCGATGGAATCAAACATGCGTGAGGACTCCTGACCTCAAATCTTTAGAGGTCGAAGACCGAATTACGCTTCGGTCTTAGACTTAGCCGAGGGGCTCACGTCAATTGTGTTGCTATCGTTGACCTTGGCAGCTTCAGAAGCCGCAGCGGTAGGTTCATCGGCCAAGCCTTTACGGAAGCCTTTGATGCCTTCTGCAGCGTCTTTCATGATGGAGGACAGTTTACCGCGTCCACCAAACACCAGCAATGCCACGGCTGCTACGACCAACCAGTGCATCAGACTCATACCGCCCATGTTATTCTCCGTTTCGCTGATCGGCCCTAACCACAAGGCTGCTCAGAAGCACATAATCTACCAAAGCCCCGGTTGCCAGTCACTTGCTGCAAGCTCTCAGGCAAACGTGATAACCATGAGATTACCAGACGCCCATGACAACAGCTTTGCCTTAAGGTTCAAAGAAGTCCTGTGTGAAAGCGATGTCATCGCCATCCAGCCCTTCATACGAACTATCATCGTCGCCATCTTGGGCAGAAATGGGGCGGGGCACCTCAAAATCAGGCGGCAAACGTGCATCAAGCAGTCCTTGCGCTTGCAAATCCGCCTTGCCCGGCAGGTCTTCGAGGCTTGCTAGATTGAAATGCGCTAGGAATTCCCGCGTGGTGCGATAGGTCAAAGGCTTGCCAGGCGATTGCCGCCGCGCCCCTGCCCGAACCCAACCAATCTCCATCAGCAGGTCCAACGTGCCGCGACCAACGCCCACGCCGCGCACTTCTTCAATGTCAGAGCGTGTGCAGGGTTGGTGATAGGCGATGATGGCCAAGGTTTCGAGGGCCGCTTTCGACAGTTTGCGCGGTTCTTCGCGCCGTTCTTCCATCAAAAAGGCCAGATCGGGTGCGGTTTGAAACCGCCAACCGCCCGCTACTTCAGCAAGAACGACCCCACGACCAACATACCGGCGCTTCAAACGCGCAAGCGCACCGCCTACATCAGCCCCTTCCGGCAAACGCGCAGCGATGGCAGACGCGCGCACGGGCTCGGCGCTTGCAAACAAGAGCGCTTCAACCATGCGGTCGACATCAGGGGCTGGATCAACAGAAAGGTCTGCACGGTCGACCAAATCGAGCTCTGGCTTGGCGCGCGCCAAACTGCGCACAGCGGCGGCGATTGCCTCCGGCGAGGTGCGGTCGTCGGTGCTATCGTCTTCCGATTGCATCACACCAAAGTCTCCGGCCCAGCCTTCACATAGAGGGGCGCATAATGTTCCAATTGCCGCACGGCGAGCTTGCCCTGTTTGGCAAGTTCAAGGCTGGCTGCCAAGAGGCTGGCATAGCGAGACGCTGCGCTGGGGGGTTCTTTCGTAAACGTCGTCACAGGCGGGGCAAACTCACCCAGCGCTTGCCAGTCCTTTGCGCGCGGCATTAAGCGCTCAAGCCGTTTACGGGCATCATCAAGAGAATAAACTGGCCAAGCTTTAACTTCATGCTTGGTCTCTACCCCGCGCACGCGTTGATCGGCATAAGCACGCAAGAGGTCGAGGATGGTCGCCTCCCACAAAGGAATTTCGGTTACGGCGGTCTCTTCCGGCGCGCCCCGTGTATAGAAGTCCAAATCTTGCTGAGGACGCTGATAAAGTGCCTCGGCAGAGGCGCGCATGGCATCCAAGCGCGCAAGCCGCCAAGCCAAATGCGCGGCAATGTCTTCAACCGGCTCTTCGCCAGCAGGTCTTTCCTTGCGCGGCAACAAAAGCCGAGACTTCAGATAGGCCAGCCAAGAGGCCATGACCAAATAGTCGGCCGCCAGATCAATCCGGGCTGAGCGCGCGGCGGCGACAAACTCAAGATATTGTTCGGCCAATTTCAGGATGGATAGGCGGCGTAAGTCCACCTTCTGGTCCCGAGCTAAGCGCAACAAGACGTGCAGCGGGCCTTCATAGCCATCAAGATCGACACTAAAGGCGATGTCGCTCTCACCGACGCCGCGCAAGGCCGCTTCAAGGACGTCATCACTCGCCATCTTAGGCCCAGGCCTTTCGAGTTGGATCGGGCGAAATGGACAAGGTCATGCCCCGCTCCCAACCGGTCAGCTCTGTAAAGCGTGACCATAATTGTTCCCGATCAAGCGCCACAGCGGGTTTGGACGCATAGGCCTCCGCATGCTGAGCCCGGACAAGGCTTGGCCCAGACAGCGCCGGGCACAACTTCAGAAAGGCCTCGCGCTCCTCCAGCGTACCATGACAGCGCATGGCGATATCAATGCCAGCATCAAACACGCGGGCGGCTTTGACCTCATCGGGTTGATCGAGGGCCTTCATCGTCAAATCATCGGTCATTAAAAGGCCATCAAACCCCATTGCCTCGCGGATCCAAGTTTGCACAACCGGTGCGGACTGACTAGCTGGCGCGTCTGGGTCTATCGCCTCAAACACAACATGGCCGATCATGCCCATGGGTGCGGATCGATTCACACGAAATGGCAGCAGGTCTTGTTCCAATACCTCTTTCAAAGCTGCAATGCGGGGCAAGGCTACATGGCTGTCGAGTGCGGCGCGGCCTTGGCCTGGTAGATGCTTCACAACGCCAGCGACACCGGCAGCCTTAAGACCCGCAAGGCCAGCCTGACCTAAATCTGCTACGCACTGAGGTTCAGCCGACAAGGCCCGGTCGCCAATAGCGCTGCTAGCCCCCTCCAGCCGCAAGTCCAAGCAAGGCGCGCAATTGGCACTTATGCCGACGTCGGTAAGCATCTCGCCCATGATCTGATGATGCAGATTGCAGGCTTCCAAAGCATGCGCAGGATTGTCCTGCCAAAGCCTACCATAAAAGGACAAAGCAGGTAGGCGCGGCCAGACAGGTGGAGCCAAACGCTGAACTCGCCCGCCTTCTTGATCGATAAAGATCAGACAGGCACGTCCGACGCTGTCGCGCAAATCCTCGCACAAAGCACGAATCTGAGCGGGCGTCTCACACGAACGACCGAACAAGATGAACGCCCAAGGATCGCGCGCGGCAAACAAGCGTCGCTCTTGCACGGTCAAGACCGGCCCTGCCACATCGATGACGCAGGCGACAGACATCCTAGGGTCGCCCAACCCTCATCTTAGCGCGAAGCTGGAATGCACTGGGCACCAGCGCTGCGGGCTTTGCCGCAGAAGACTTCCACTTCCGACCGGCTTTCAAAGCCCGTGGCGCGAATCCGGTACCATGTTCCTTTTTCACCTAGGTCGGCGGCAACAATCGACACAGGCCCCGACAGGCCGGAGGCACGGAAGCGCGCCAAAGCGGTATCAGCTGATGCCTTATCCTTAAACGAGCCCAATTGTGCTGCGAAACCAGTCGATGCCGGGGTCGACGCAGGCGCGGGCACCGACTTCGGCACTGCAGGAGCGGGTGCCTTCGGTGGCGTTGCGGTCTTGGTGACCACTGGTGCTGGCTTAGTAGCTGGCGCAGGCGTTGCTGGTTTCACGGCAGGCGTCGTGGCAACAGGCTTCGGCGTAGCCGCAGCCACTTGGCGTGGCGGAGGCGCTGCAGCCGGTGCTGGAGCCCGAGCTGGTGCGACAACCGCAGGGGCAGCACTGCCATCCGTTAACATAGGTGCCTCTGCGGGGCTCGTTGGTTGGACTTCAAGCGCTGGGGCCGAAGCGCCGCTGGCGGCGTCAAACACGCCCTTGTCCAGATCAGAGCCAACAACGGGCGCAGTCGCCGCCATGTCACCCGGTGCTTTGAAAGATCCATTGTCTGCCGCGACTTGCGGTGTATCGCCAGGTTCGCGGCTTGAAGAATAGACCTGCCAGAACACAACACCAATCAAAGCCAGCACTGCAACAATGCCAACAATAATCAGTGGGCCACGACTACGGTCTTCTTCTTCTTCGCGCGCATCAAACGTCAAGAACCCATCGTCTTGATCATCAGTGTCGTAATCGTCAAAGGAATCACGATCCCGGTTGGCCATGCGAATCTACTCCAGACTTAAAAGAAAGTTTCTTGTAACTCTCAATTAAGGCGGCGCCAGCCCCTTGTTACAAGGTGCGATCGAGATTGAAGAGCCTGCGATGTTCATCAATCGCAAAATCATCAGTCATTCCAGCGATGTAGTCACATACAAGCCGCGCTGCCTTCGTGGAATCTTTGCTGTGGAGATGCAACCAAACCGGCGGCAAAGTATCAGGTTCGGCCAGAAAAACGTCGAATAATTCGCGAACGATTCGCCGCGCTTGGCTGCGCGAGCGATTCATTCGCCAATGCCGGTACATTTTTGCATAGAGAAATTCGCGCAAGGTTGCGGCTTTTGCGATCATTTCATCGGAGAATCCGACCAAGGCTTGCGGCAATGCACGCACTTCATCAACCGATTGGGGCTGATAGAGCGCAATACGCCGCTGGCTCTCGACGACAAGATCATTCACCCAAATCCCAATTAACCGTCGAATGACTTCCCCGCGCATCCGGCCCAGATCGAGATTGGGATAGTCTTTGGCCGCAGCATCATAGACTTCGCGTACCAAAGGCACGCTGTCACACAATTCGGCATCGCTAAAGATACCACCCGTGAGAGCATCATCAATATCATGATTGTTGTAGGCGATGTCGTCAGCGACAGCCGCTACTTGGGCCTCTGCGGACGCAAAAGTTGTCAGCCCCATGTCAAATTCGGCATTCAGGTCCTGCCAAACCGGGGCCAGACTTTCGATCGCTGCCCCCTTCGCCAACATCGGACCATTGTGTTTGACGGTTCCTTCCAAGGTCTCCCATGTCAGGTTTAAGCCGTCAAAGGTTGGATAGCGTCGTTCTAGTCGGGTCACTGCGCGTAATGTCTGGGCATTATGATCAAATCCGCCCCAAGGCTTCATGCAATCATCCAGCGCGTGCTCCCCCGTGTGACCAAACGGCGGATGACCTAAATCATGGGCCAAAGCGCAGGCTTCAGCCAAATCCTCGTTTAGGCCAAGCCTGCGCGAGACCGAGCGCGCGATCTGGGCGACTTCCAAAGAATGCGTAAGGCGGGTGCGGAAGTGGTCACCTTCATGAGCCACAAACACCTGCGTCTTGCCTTTCAGGCGACGGAAGGCGGTTGAGTGAATGATCCGGTCGCGGTCGCGTTCAAAGGGTGAGCGCGTCTGGCTTTCCGCTTCAGGCCAACGCCTACCACGACTCTGGGCAGAATCAGCAGCAAATGGCGCAAGGCGAGATAGAACAGGCATCAGGGTCTTCCTCAAAACAAGTTTCTCCCCCATATAGGGATAAAGTTGACGGAAAAGAAAACAGCTTGGTGTTCAAGCTGCCTTTTTGCGCCTTTTAACAAAGATAGGCTTACGCTCATGCAGTCAGGGTTTTCTGTTTCAGATTCCGCCGCGGCGAAAATTGGACACCTCATTGCCACCGAACCAGGTGCAGCTTTGTTTCGGGTAGCGGTCAATGGTGGCGGTTGCTCTGGCTTTCAGTATGAGTTTGGGTTTGCCGAAAGTGCGGGCGAGGATGATGTCATCATCGAAAAAGGTTCTGCCAAAGTAGCGGTCGACCAAGTCTCCCTGCCCTTCTTGGAAGGGGCAGAAATTGACTGGGTTGATGATTTGATTGGGTCCTCCTTCAAGATCCGCAACCCGAATGCAAAATCATCTTGCGGCTGTGGCGTTAGTTTTTCTGTCTAAAGAATCGGACAAGGCGCGACTTGCTCTCGCCCGGTGTTTGGCCTTAGTGTCAGAAAAAATATCAGCTCAGGATTAAAGCCATGAATGTCGAAACCGCTGTTAAGCAACGTAAATCTGTGCGCGCCTTTAAGCCGGACCCAGTTCCGTTAGAGGAAGTTCGCGCCCTATTGGACATTGCACGCGCGGCACCTTCAGGCGGCAATCTGCAACCTTGGAAGATGATCGTCATTGCTGGGGAAGAGCGCGATGCCGTTGTTGCCTTGGCCCAAAAGTCGCTCAACGAGAACCCGCGCGGTGAAGCGGGCGAATTCCCAATCTACCCCGCTGAAGTCAAGGAACCCCACCGTACCAGACGTTACAAAGTCGGCGAAGAGATGTACCAGATCCTTGGCATCCCACGCGAAGATAAGCTCGGGCGGCTGGGTCAAATGTCGCTCAATTATCAATTCTTTGGCGCGCCGGTAGCAATTTTCTTTGTCATCGACCGTTCGATGGGTCACGGGCAATGGGCCCATGTTGGCATGTTAATGCAAACGATCTGCTTAGTCGCAGAAGAGCGGGGCCTCGGCACCTGCATGCAGGAAGCTTGGGGGATGGTACGCCAAAGTTTGGCCGTCCATTTCGAATTGCCAGACAATGAAGTGATCTATTGCGGACTGGCGCTTGGCTATGAAGACAAGGACGCGCGGATCAACCAATTGCGGACAGAGCGCGCGCCTTTAGATGAAATTGCGGTCTTCAAAGGCTTTTGAGCCCAAAGCTCAATTGGTGGAGAAAATCGCGCCACCCTTATCCGTGGCGGTCTTAACCTGATCTTGGAAGCCACGGGAGATGCGCCGCCATTCGTCCGCTGTCCGGCAAGTCTTCGTGGATTTAAGGCGTGTCCCAAGAATAGCTTCCTGCTTGCAAACCATACGAGCACCGCGCCGCTTTGGCTTGGCAACTGAGGCTTGCGCCTCGGTCGTCCCAGGGGTGGATGAAGCTGTGCTCGACTGCTGGGAAGCCTCTGAAGGCGCAGTCTGCGCTGGCGTTTGTGCGAAAGCAGCGCTGGCACACACCAATCCACCGACGATAGCGATCAGCCCTGCGGCCAGATAAGAAGGGGCGCGAAGCGCAGAATTGGAGCGTGTCATGCAGGAACCTCTAATCAGGACTATCAAACTGGTCGAAATCACGTAAATCATACTGCAGACTTCGAGACTTAGGACCAGACTAATGCGCATCGCGACTTTTAATGTCAACTCTGTCAACGCGCGCCTGCCAAACCTGCTGGAGTGGCTGGCCGAGGCCAATCCCGACGTTGTTTGCATTCAGGAAATCAAGTGTGAAGAGCCAAAATTTCCTCGCGAAGCGTTGGAGGATGCAGGTTACAATTGCTTCATTTCCGGCCAAAAGAGCTATAATGGCGTTGCGATATTGACCCGATTGCCTGCAGAAGTGGCACTTAACCGACTGCCGGGCGATGATGAGGATTTACAAGCCCGCTATCTCGAAGTCGAAGTCGCCACGCCAACCGGTGCGGTGCGAGTCGCCAATCTGTACTGTCCAAATGGCAATCCCTTGGGCACCGAGAAATTTGATTACAAGCTGCGTTGGATGGCCCGTCTTCAAAGCCATGTCGCAGGCCTACTGCAGCTTGAAGAACCCTTGGTTCTAGCTGGTGATTGGAACATCATCCCGAGGCCGGGCGATTGTTATGATCCGGCTGCGTGGATGGGCGATGCGCTATTTCAACCCGAAAGCCGCGCGGCTTGGCGGCGGCTTTTAAACCTTGGTCTGACCGACGCCTTTATGGCCGTGAATGGGGCTGAACATGCCTATACATTCTGGGACTATCAGGCGGGGGCTTGGCCCAAGGACCACGGCATCCGGATTGATCATTTTGCCATTAGCCCGCAAGCGGCTGACCGCCTGAAAGAAGTCAAAATCTGGCGCATGGCCCGGGCGCGCGAGAAAGCATCAGACCATGTTCC
>JBEIEG010000050.1:0-12204 GCA_040383035.1 Hyphomonadaceae bacterium
GCCCATCCAGCGCCATGTGATCGAAGATGCGGTCATGGCCATATTTGACGCCGCCGCGATGAGACTTCATCAAATGGGGGGCGTTGGACATGCTCTCCATTCCACCGGCGATGACGATCTTAGCTTCGCCCGCTTTAATGGCGTTAGCCGCCATAATCGTCGCTTGCATGCCAGAACCGCACATTTTGTTGAGTGTGGTTGCCTCGACACTTAAAGGCAGGCCAGCCTTTAATGCTGCTTGGCGGGCGGGCGCTTGGCCTTGGCCAGCAGGCAGAACATTGCCCATCAAGATCCAGTCGACATCTGCGCCAGCAATTCCTGCTTCGGCCATCGCGGCCTTTACGGCCACCGCACCCAATTCATTGGCGCTAAAGCTGCTCAACTCCCCCAACAGGCCGCCCATAGGCGTGCGGGCCAAACCGACGATGACAACGGGGTCTTGCATGGGTGTTTCCTTTTCGATGGGGTCGCGACTTCACGTCTCTTCAGAATAAGCACTCAAAGGCGTCACGTCACCCCTATTGGCGATCAAGGCTTTACGCCGGCAGAAACGCTGGAAGCCCGCAGGACCCATTCGCGAACCACCAAGCCCACTTGCCTTGAAGCTTTGCTTTTCGGCTTCGTAGAATTGGCTGGTTAGTGATGCATCATTGAGGCTGATGGCACCAGCCTCAATTTGTCGACCAATGGCTTCAGCCTCCGCCAAGGTTCCCGCGATGACGGCGGCTGAGAGGCCGAATTCGGTATCATTGGCCAAATGAATGGCCTCCGCAATCGTATCAAATGCCATGACTGGCATGACCGGGCCAAAGGTCTCTTCACGCATGAGGGCCATGCTATGGTCCACATCGACCACCACCGTTGGCGCAATCCAGTCACCGCCCAAATGATGCTCTACCACACCGCCGGAAAGGACCTTCGCACCCTTGGCAACTGCATCGGCCAAGTGAGCGGCAATCGTCTCGGCCTGTTTGCCAAAAATCATAGGACCAATCTCGCCGATATGACGGTCTGGCTGGTTGAAGCGAGCCGCCTTGGCCACCTCGACCAAACGCACGACAAAATCCCCATAAAGAGGCCGGGCGACATAAATGCGCTCAATCGATTGGCATGCTTGGCCTGTCGACAGAACTGACCCACGCAAGGCCGCGGTGACGGCACGGTCTAGGTCGGCTGTTTCTGTAATGATCAGAGGGTCTTTGCCGCCCAGTTCCAAGAAGGACGGGATCAAGCGGCCCGCGGCTTGGACGGCAACCTTTTTGCCCGTGGCCACAGAACCGGTAAAGCAGATGGCATCGACCGCGTCGATCAAGGCGATGCCCGTTCCCCCGTCCCCCAGAACCAGTTGAAGAACGCCATCGAGGGCCAGCACTTCAGCGATAGCCGCCTGTAGGGGCGCTACAAAACGCGGCGTGACTTCGGAAGGTTTGATGATGACGCTGCACCCAGCCAAAAGCGCCGGGATCGTGTCGATCATCGATAAAGTCACCGGAAAATTCCACGGGCTGATTACGCCCACGAGCCCGTAGGGCACCCATTGCGGCGCATGGGCCATGCGCGGGTCAAAGCGGCCATCGGCCCAAGCGGTCGGCAACAAATGCGGCGCTTGAGCAGCCCATCCGCCAAGGCTCGCCAACGCGCCTTCAATTTCGCGCCGGGCGATCTTGCTCCGCCCTGTATCCTCTGCCAGCGCAGCGTGAATGGCGTCGAAGTGCCGGGCGATCGCCGCCTGCAGTGCCAGAAGTGCTTGTGCCCGTCCCTCTAGCCCCAAGGCCTGCCAAGCAGGCTGCGCGGAACGAGCACGTGATGCCAGTGCTTGCACCGCGCCGTGGTCCGCAGCCTCAATCGTGAAGTCTACTTGGCCCGTGCGGGGATTTTTGACGGCGAGGTTGCGCGTGCTCATAGGCCTAATACCCCGGGATTCATGCGATAATCTGGATCAAGACGGGCTTTGATCGCTTTGAGAAGCGCCCACGTAACTGGCTCGCGGGTTTGCGCATACCGATACGTGCGGCCGATTTGGAAATGTGTTGCGCCAAAACGTTCGAAAATATCGAGAATCTTCCCACGCACTTCATCGACCAAAGCCGCATTGTCAGCGTTTGCTGGCAGCTTTGGCACCTTAGCCAGGTAAGACGGCTCCAGCGTTGTTTCATGAATGCCATAGCGGGCATCTGGCCAGAAAAAGACAGGCTCAATCAAAAAGCCATTGGTGCTAAGGGTTGTCACCAGATAGCCGCTCGTCATGCCCCGAGCTTCAAACGCGGAACCATAGGACGCAAACAAGTAATCCAGTTCCTGCCAGCAGGCCTCGCCTTGCGACAGGGGTACAATACCATGGATGGGCACCCAGCGTTCGCCATCGGGGCCAAGGATATTGTTTAGAGGGGTAAAGGGTGCCGCGCGCATCGCCTTTGGAATGGTATTCTCAATTTCGCGGCCACCATGACCCTTCATAAGATCGCGCAACGTGCGGGCAGCTTCCTCGACTTGGGCGGCGGAAGCGCCTTCGGTGATCAGATGCAAAGTATAGCCCGCATCATCCATAAAACCGCGCCCAGCCAAGGCCATTTTGGCACCCTGTTTGACGCCCTCAAATACGTTCTTTTGAGCGCCTATGACCGCTGCCAAGGTCTTCACATCCTGCAAGAGACTGGCGCGCCGCATGCGGATTTTGGCCAGATTAGGATCAAAAGCGCAAACCTCGCTCGCGAGATTGGTGCGCGCGACTGCGGCTGTGGCACGTGCAGTTGAAGCCAGATCCGGCATGGCAAAACTTAAATGAGCCTCATGTGCAGGGGCCGGGATCAGGCGCAACGTGATTTCTGCCTTAATGCCCAGCGCGCCGCAATCGCCGCAGAAAAGACCTGCGAGGTCCGGTCCATAGTGCTTGAAAAATGGGCTGCCGCCTTTGGTCCCCGCGCTGCCGGTTCGCAAAATGCTGCCATCAGCTAGAACCACCGTCAGACAGGTAACGCTCTCCGACGTCGTTCCCCAGATACCCGCGCCAAAGAAAGCGTTTAGTTGGGATAGACCACCGCCAATGGTGGAGCTAAGGCCCGATAATGGCCCCCAGAACGGGGTCCGCAGGCCAAGCGGTGTCAAGGCTGCCTGCAAGGAGGCCCAAGTGGCCCCGGCCTGCACCGTCACCAGCATGTCTTCGGCGCTGACGGATAGGATTTGATCCATCCGCCGCATATCGATGACGACGGCTCCGGCCTGCTCGGTGACAAACCCGGACGTATAGCTCATACCGCCACCGCGCGGCACAATGATTGCGCCTGATTTGTGCGCCGCTTCTAAAACCTGCGACAATTCATCGAGATTGGCCGGGGCCACGACGAGACCCGCTACGCCCCCTTGGCTGAAAACATCCTCACTCATCGCGCGGCGGGTGTCTTCGTCGCGGGCGATATAGTCCGCCCCAATCAGCTGTGCCAAACGGTCGGCCAAAGCCATGTGGTTGGGAACGGGTTCAGCCATGGTTAGGATCCTTCATAACGGTTTAGCTAAGCCCAAAAAGGCTGCGACCAGCAAGAGCAGCCAAATGGTCACCACCAGCGGGCGGCTTTCATCTAGGGCGCGGGCAATCTCTGCATCGGCTTCTGGGCTTGCGCCTTCTTGCACCAGCCTCCCAAAGGCTGGACCAAAGCGGACCAAGGCGCGGCGGATCAACAGGCCACAGAGGATGGTGGCGGCAAGGATCGCGCACTTGGCTTTCAGAAACAGGGGCAAACCCGCCGCATCGGGCCACAGGTTCAGCGCTAGTATGGCCAAGGCCGTGATCACCGCCCAGCGAATGACGAGGTCAGCTCTCCGAAGCACAGATGTTGGGCTAAGATGCCGCACATGCAGCACCCAAGCGAGCGCGAGCCAGATCAGGCCAGCAACCCAAATCAATGCCAAGCTGAAAGGCCCAAGCACCAGCCATCCTTTTAGGGCCGCCAAAGTCAGGCCCGTAGGCAAAGTAAGGATCATTGCCGTGCGCGGTGCCATATCGACTTGCGCCAGAACCTGTGCGGCTGCCACGCGCGCCGCCGCTGATTGCTTCGAATTGGTCAGAATGGTGGAGCTATAAAACACGCCCAAATCGCCGCCTAACCAATAGACGAAAACAAGAAGATGCAAGAGCGTGAAAAGGGCTAGGTCCACTTCGGCGTCGATCCATTCAAATGATATATTTCTATATCAATTAATCGGATCCATCCGCAAGCCGATTAAGCCCGCAACAAACCCAAAATGCGTGCCAATGTGGCTTTGAGTTCGCGGCGATCAACCACGATATCGACCATGCCATGTTCCAACAGATATTCGGACCGCTGGAAGCCAGGTGGCAGTTTTTGACGGATGGTTTGCTCAATCACGCGCTGTCCGGCAAAGCCAATCAGGGCACCGGGTTCTGCGATATGAACATCACCCAACATGGCATAACTGGCTGTGACGCCGCCTGTCGTGGGGTCCGTCAGGACGACGATATAGGGCAGGCCTGCACGGCGCAGGGCGTCAATAGCCAAGGTCGTGCGCGGCATTTGCATCAAAGACAAAATGCCTTCCTGCATCCGCGCCCCACCTGCAGCAGTAAAGCAGACCAGAGGGCATTTACGGTCCAGCGCTTCTTGAGCGGCCTTAATAAACGACTCACCAGCGGCCATGCCGAGCGAGCCCCCCATGAAGCTAAAGTCCTGCACCAAAGCGACGGCAGGACTGCCACCGACCTTGCCATAGCCAATCGCCATCGCATCGTCGCGACCGGTTTTCGCACGTGCATCTTTCAGGCGATCCACATAGCGCTTATCGTCTTTGAACTTCAGAGGGTCTTCGACAACTTTGGGCGTATCGATTGCCAGCCAGCTTTCGCCGTCAAACAAATAGCGAAAGCGAAGCTCTGGCCCAATCCGCATGTGGCGGCCCGAAGGCGTCACCCATTGGCTGTTTTCAAGATCAACCCGATAAAGCATTTCGCCACTATCGGGATCTTTGACCCAAAGATTATCAGGCGTTTCGCGCTTTTGCAGAAGCTTATTGATGCCCGGGCGGATGCGGTCGATCCAGCTGTTCATGCGTGTGGCTCCTAGCGGGCTTGCGCAATGGCTTGCGACAAGGACTGACAAAACGCGGCGGCTGCTTGTGCAGCATCAGCGCCAGTTTCATGCGCGCTGGCGATCACGTCAACCAGGGCAGAGCCAACCACCACGCCATCGGCGATCTTGGCCGTGCGGGCAGCCGCTTCTGGCGTCTTGATGCCAAACCCGACCGCGACCGGAAGACCTGAGGCCTGACGCACAGCGGCGACAGCTTCTGCGATATCGGCGGTTTCAATCGCCTTATCTCCGGTGATACCTGCGACCGAGACATAATAGACAAAGCCACTGACACCCGCGACGACCGCTGGCAAGCGCTTTGCGTCCGTGGTTGGGGTGGCGAGCCGGATGAGTGCCAGATCGCTGGCCTGCATGGCCGCACGCAAATCGGCATCTTCCTCGGGCGGAGCATCAACTATGATCGCCCCATCAATGCCCACTTCGGCAGCATGACGCGCGAAGGCGTCATAGCCCATGGTCTCAACCGGGTTGAGATAGCCCATCACAATCAGGGGGGTCTCGGGATGATTTTGGCGGAATTGGCCGACCAGTGCCATGGTCTTGCGCAAAGTCGTGCCATTTTTCAAAGCGCGAATACCTGCGCGTTGGATTGATGGGCCATCGGCCATTGGGTCGGTGAACGGAAAGCCTAGCTCAATGACATCGACGCCCGCTTTAGGCAAAGCGTCGAGAATGGCAGCGCACGCCTCCAAGGAAGGATCCCCTGCCATAACATAGGCAACCAAGGCGGCACGGTTTTCGGCTTTGGCGCGCACAAAGGCGTTAGAAAGACGTCCCACTGGCATCAGATCTTCGCCCCTAAAGCGTTGGCGATGGTGAAAATGTCTTTATCGCCACGGCCGCACAAATTCATCACCACAATGCCACCCTTACCAACATCCTTGGCAATCTCACCCACGCGGGCCAAGGCATGCGACGGCTCCAGCGCCGGCAAAATTCCTTCTAGCCGCGCGCAAAGCTGGAAGGCTTCGAGTGCTTCATCATCGGTCGCCGACAAATAGGTCGCCCGGCCCGTATCTTTCAAAAACGCATGCTCTGGCCCAACACCTGGATAGTCTAGGCCCGCCGAGATCGAATGCGCATCGATGATCTGACCATCGTCATTTTGCAAAAGATAAGTACGATTGCCATGCAAAACGCCGGGCCGTCCGCCGGTCAACGCCGCCGCATGCTGGCCTGTTTCAATGCCGTGGCCAGCCGCTTCCACGCCATAGATCTTGACGCTTTCATCTTCGAGGAAAGGATGGAACAGGCCAATGGCGTTAGAGCCCCCACCAATGCAGGCCACCAAAGCATCGGGCAGCCGACCTTCGCGTTCCAGCATTTGCTGCCTGGTTTCCCGCCCAATCACGGATTGGAAGTCGCGAACCAATTGTGGATAGGGGTGTGGGCCTGCGACGGTGCCGATGATGTAGAAGGTATCATCCACATTGGTGACCCAATCGCGCAGCGCTTCATTCATCGCGTCTTTTAGCGTCGCGGTGCCCGCATCAACCGGGCGGACTTCGGCACCCAACAACTTCATCCGGAACACATTCGGGCTTTGCCGCTCTACATCGGTGGCCCCCATGTAAACAATGCAGGGCAGGCCAAAGCGGGCACAAACGGTCGCCGTGGCAACGCCATGTTGGCCAGCACCAGTTTCAGCTATTATGCGCGTCTTGCCCATACGCATGGCCAAGAAAATCTGGCCCATGCAATTGTTGATCTTATGAGCACCCGTGTGATTGAGTTCATCACGCTTAAAATAGATTTTTGCCCCGCCGAAGTGATCGGTCAAACGCTCAGCAAAATAAAGCGGGCTCGGACGACCGACATAATCGCGCAAGAAGACGTCCAAAGTTTCCTGAAAGCTCGGATCAGCTTTGGCGTCCTCATAGGCTTGCTGGAGCGCCAAGATGTTGGGCATCAAGGTTTCAGCGACAAAGCGACCGCCAAATTGGCCAAAGCGGCCTTGCGCGTCGGGATAAGAACCCCAGGAATTACGTGCGTCCATCTTGTTTAGTGATCCATTCTCAGTCGTTCAAAGCTTGCATGAAGCTGGCGATCCGCGCGCTATCCTTTAAGCCCGGCGCGCGCTCAACGCCAGAGGAGACATCCACCAAAGGTGCGCCGGTTTGGCGCACGGCTTCAGCGACATTTTCAGGATTAAGGCCGCCTGATAAGAACCACGGCACAGGGCTTTGGAACCCCTGTAAGATTGTCCAGTCAAACACATGGCCGAGGCCACCGGGCCTGGTCGCTCCCTTTGGCGCTTTGGCGTCAAACAAGAGATAGTCGACGACATCGAGATAGGGTTTGATCTGCTCTAGGTCTTCCCGCTGCGAGATACCAAAGGCCCGGATGATACCGACACCGCGCGCCTTAATGGCTGCACAGCGCTCTGGGCTCTCTCCACCCTGCAATTGCAAGAAGTCTGGACCCAAATCGGTCATCACTTGGTCAAGAAGCGCATCATCTGGATCAACCACAACCGATACTGTCCGCGCCATTCCCGTCGCCATTTTCGCGAGCGGCTTGGCGTCCGCGGGCAGAATATGGCGGGGACTTTTGGGAAAGGTCACAAAGCCGATAAATGCCGCGCCACAGGCCAAGGCATCGCCTACGGTTTGGCGATCAGTTAATCCACAAATCTTAGCTTCAGCAAGGCGCATGCGAGATCATGTAGAGCGTTCAGCCATAAAGCAAAAGCGCGCACTGCGGCGAAAGGACCTTCGACTTCAGCTTTGCTTTTTTAAGAGATCGCGAATCTCTGCCAAAAGCTCTTCTTGTGTCGGCCCAGCAGGCGCTGCTGGGGCGGGCGCCGGTGCCTTGACGCGATTATAGGCCTTCACGACCAAAAACAGCACAAAGCCGACAATCACAAAGTTTAGCGTCGCTGCCAGAACATCGCCGTAACCGATCGCGACTTCTGCCTTTTTGGCCGCCTCATCAGCTGCCTGCAGCACGATTTTCATGCCCGCCAGATCAACCCCGCCGGTTAGCAGACCAACAACAGGCATAATCACCTTGTCGACAAAGGCGGAAACGATCTTGCCGAAAGCAGCACCAATGACGACGCCGACGGCGAGATCAATGACGTTTCCGCCCGCAATAAAGGCTTTGAACTCATCTGCGATGCTCATACTCAGGTCCTTTATATACGACCATCGCAATAAGAAGCACTCTCTCAGAAAGCACTTGCAACCGAAATGATCTTAAGAAATACGCCTGCTCCGGCGGACGCTAAGCCAGCAGGACGAGGGCTTATTCGCCCGGATCTACGCCACCGTTCAAGCGGGCACGCAATTCCTTGCCCGCTTTGAAGAAAGGTGCGTGCTTGGCATCTACAGCCACGCCTTCACCGGTCCGCGGGTTGCGACCCTGACGCGCCCCGCGGGAGCGAACCGAAAACGCTCCGAACCCGCGCAATTCAACGCGATCGCCGCTTTCCAATGCCTTGGTGATCTCTTCGAGAACGGTATCGACCACGCGCTCGACATCCCCATGAAATAGATGCGGATTCTCGGTAGCTAATTTAGCAACAAGTTCAGATCGCAACATTTGGGCCTGTCCCTCAGTTAGACTTTATCAGATCCATATAACAGCAAAAAACCACTCGCGCGCAAGCCTTCTTAAGGAAATTTGTCTTTGACCGAAAAACAAAAAAGGCCAGAGCAACGCTCTGGCCTTTCTTTAAAGCTGTAGTTTCTTGCGATGATCTTGGGTCACCGCCATGAAACTTAGTCGTTTTGTTCCTTTTGACGCAGCGCCGCGCCAAGGATATCGCCCAAAGATGCGCCGGAATCGGACGATCCAAATTGGCTAATGGCTTCTTTTTCTTCAGCCATTTCAAGCGCCTTGATCGAAACCGAGACTTTACGGGTTGCTTTGTCGATTGCCGTTACGACGGCATCCACGCGGTCACCAACAGCATAGCGTTCTGGACGCTGCTCTGCACGATCACGCGAGATGTCCGACTTGCGAACAAAAGCTTTCATGATGTTGTCTGGACCGATCGAGACTTCGATACCGCCCGAAGCAATTTCGGTCACGGTGCACGTCACGGTTTGGCCGCGCTTCAAAGTCTCAGTTGCGAATGGATCAGACGAGACTTGCTTGATGCCGAGCGAGATACGCTCTTTCTCAACGTCCACATCGAGAACCTTGGCTTCGACCATGTCGCCGCGCTTGTAGTTCTTGATGGCTTCTTCGCCAGCTTGGTTCCAGTCGATGTCCGACATGTGCACCATGCCGTCCAACTCTTCATTGACGCCAACGAACAGACCGAACTCGGTGATGTTCTTGATTTCGCCAGTGAGGGTCGAACCAACTGGGAACTCAGTAACAAACGCATCCCAAGGATTGGGTTGAGCCTGCTTCATGCCCAAGGAGATACGGCGCTTGTCGCCATCCACATCGATTACGATCACGTCGACTGGATCGCCAGGGTTGACGATCTTGGAAGGATGCAAGGTCTTTTTGGTCCAAGACATTTCGGACACGTGGACCAAGCCTTCAACGCCAGATTCCAATTCCACGAACGCACCATAATCGGTGATGTTGGTGATGACGCCAGAATAACGTGCGCCAACTGGATATTTGGCTTCTGCCCCATCCCAAGGATCTGACAGCAATTGCTTCATGCCCAAGGAGATACGCTGGGTATCTGGGTTGATCTTGACGATTTGAACTTGAACCGTGTCGCCCACGTTCAGCACTTGGCTTGGGTGGCTGATACGCTTCCAGCTCATGTCGGTGACGTGCAACAGACCGTCCACGCCGCCCAAGTCCACGAACGCACCGTAATCGGTGATGTTCTTGACAACGCCGTCGCGGATTTCGCCTTCGGCCAGACCTGCAACGATTTCGGTACGGGCTTCTGCGCGGTCGAGCTCGAGGATCGAACGACGCGACACCACGATGTTACCACGTGGGCGATCCATTTTCAGGATGCAGAATGGCTGGACGATGTTCATCAATGGACCGACGTCGCGCACTGGGCGAATGTCGACTTGCGAACCTGGCAAGAAGGCGTTTGCACCACCGAGGTCAACCGTGAAGCCACCCTTAACGCGGCCAACGATCGCACCATCAACCGACTCACCGGTTGCAAACAGCTTCTCAAGACGGCCCCAAGCCTCTTCACGGCGGGCCTTCTCGCGGCTGACAACGGCTTCACCAAGCGCGTTCTCAATCCGGTCGAGGTAAACTTCAACAGTGTCATTGACCTTCAAGGACGAACCTTCAAGACCAAATTCGCGCACCGGAATGCGGCCTTCGGTCTTCAAACCAATGTCGACCAGAACGAAATCGTTTTCGATCGAAACAACGGTTGCGGAAATGACTTTGCCTTCGGTCAAGCCACCACGGGCACCAAAGGATTCTTCTAGCAATGCCGAGAAATCGTCCCGGCTCGGGTTAAGGAGCGTGTCGCTCATGTGTGTATCAGTCTCCGAATAGATGAAAGCAGGCCTGCCGGTTGGCTCCGGCGGTCTTGCCCGAAAGGTCCTGCGGCCTTCGGGCCTCGCGTCTTACAACGCATCATTTTAGCATGTTAAATGTAGATCACACGATTGTTTGAATTTCGAGGAAAGCTTGCCTAGCTTTTGGCCAAACGCACCTGTTCCACGATCAATCGGGCTTTATCCACAGCCGCCTCTATACTCAGACCAGTCGTATCGAGCAAGTGGGAGTCTTCAGCGGGCTTTAAAGGCGCATCTGCGCGCCCAGAATCGCGGGCGTCGCGTTCAAGTGTTTGCGCCAGCATAGCCTCAAAAGAGATAACTTCCCCTAAGGCCTCCAGTTCCATCTGGCGGCGCCGGGCGCGCTCTTCCGGGCTGGCCGAGACATAGAGCTTGATATCCGCTTCTGGGCACACCACCGTGCCAATATCGCGGCCATCGAGCACCGCCCCACCTGTCTGCAGGGCGAAATTGCGTTGCAGATCGAATAAAGCCTGCCGCACCGCTAGATTGGCCGCCACGACCGAAGCTGCCGCGCCCACCTGCGCCGTGCGCAAATCCGCATCCTCAATCCCATCCATCGACAAGGTCCGCGCCACTTCGGCGGCGGTCTCGGCATCTTGAGGTGCCTGACCAGCAGACAGGAGACGATAAGCAACGCCGCGATAAAGCTTACCCGTGTCCATGTGGGGTAGGCCATAAAGCTCTGCCAAGGCTTTAGAGATTGTACCCTTTCCAGCAGCCAAGGGGCCATCGACAGCGATAATCATGAATTGGGTGCCCGTTGGCTAGGAATTGGGGTGTCTGGTTTCGGGCGTGGTCCTATCAAGCTTGTCTGTCGCTGCCAAACAGCAAATGCAACCGAACTGGCACATGCCCGCTAAATCAAAGCACTCATGTCGCAATGTGCCTTTATTTTGTATGCCTCCGACCTTAAGAAGCGCTGATGGAAACCTTGTTCATCCCCAGCTTCAAAGCCCCAGCTCGCGGCACCGTGACGGTACCGGGCTCTAAGAGCATCAATAATCGGGCCTTGCTGTTGGCTGCCTTGGCGCAAGGCGAGTCGCTCTTGACTGGCGCACTCGACAGCGATGACACACGTATTTTCGCAAGCTGCCTGAACGCTTTGGGCTTTGAAGTCGCCCATGATCCAGCAGCATCGACCTTCACGGTTGCAGGCTGTGGCGGCCAATTACCAGCGCACAAGGGTGGCGCGGCAGACCTATTCGTCGGCAATGCCGGTACCGCCGCACGCTTTCTTCTGGCCTTGAGCGCCCTTGGCCTTGCCCCTGTGCGGTTTGACGGAGTTGCCGCCATGCGCAAGCGGCCCATGGGCGATCTGTTGGATGTGCTTGTAGCCCAAGGTGCCAAGATCAGCTTTGAAGGCGCACAGGACCACTTCCCGTTGAGCCTTTTGGGCTCTGGCCTGCCAGGCGGTCGCCTCGAACTGGACCCGCAGCGATCTAGCCAGCAAGTGAGCGCCGCCCTGATGGTCGCCCCTTTTGCCAAAGCCGACACCGACCTTGTGCTGACCGGGCCCATCGTTTCTGAACCCTACATCGCGATGACCGTCGACATGATGGCTGATTGGGGGGTTGTCGTCGAACGACCCGAACCACAACGCCTCCATGTGGCCGCCGGCCAATTCTATCAAGCAA
>JBEIEG010000051.1:0-11867 GCA_040383035.1 Hyphomonadaceae bacterium
AGTAAATAAGCTTAGGATTGTATTGTGGGGTTTAATGTCCCATGCCGCCAGGAGCAGTGCAGCACTTTTGAAGCTGTCCGACGATGTTCCAAAAATGGTTCACGGGTCCCTCCTTAAAGCTGAGCTTTGGCGATGTGGTGGCGGTGGGCGGATCAATCTGACGATGCGGGTGGTGGGTTAGCAGCCCCCCCCCTCAATCCCCACCCCGCTCTGCCGCCAAATACTCGCGCGAGCGCATTTCATAGAGGCGCGAGGCGGTGCGTTCGAATTCAAAGGCTTGGTCGCCGGTGCCGTAGAGGCGGTCGGGTTCTGCCTCGGCACTCATGATCAGCTTGGTTTTATTCTCATAGAGCGCGTCGATTAGCGTGCGGAAGCGGGCGGCCTCGTTGCGCTTTTCAGGGCCCATGATGGGGACGCCATCGAGCATCAGGGTCTCAAACCGTTTGGCCAGAGCCAGATAATCGCTGGCCCCAAGGGCTGCGACGCATAAATCCTCAAAACTCATGCGCGCGCAACCCGCTGCGGCGCGCGCGACCTTTACCTCCCGGCCTGAAACCACCAGTGACGTGGGGCGGGGTTGAGCGCCTTGGGTCAGGGCCGCCCAAGCTTGGTCCATGGCGGCGAAGGCACGGCCGTCGAGCGGGCTATGATAGACGGGCTGGCTTTCGAGCCGCGCGAGGCGGTAATCGCGCTGGCCGTCGAGGGCATGCAGCTCCAACTTTTCTTCCAACATGGCGATGAAGGGCAAGAAAAGTTGGCGATTGATGCCGTTCTTGTACAGGTCACGCGGATGGCGGTTTGAGGTGGCAACCACGACGACTTGGCGCATCCATAATTGCTCAAACAAGCGGCCAAGGATCATGGCGTCGGCAATGTCGGTCACTTGAAATTCGTCAAAGCATAACAGCCAGGCTTCCGAGGCAATGGCTTTAGCGACGGGAGGTATGGGGTCGTCGCCCGCGCCTTTGACAAAATGGGCCTGCTGCTTGCGCTCCTGTGTGCTCATCGCGCGCCAAGCGTTCACGCCGGCATGCACTTCGGCCATGAACTCATGGAAGTGGACACGTCTTTTCTTTTCTACCGGGGCCACTTCAAAGAAGAGGTCCATCAGCATGCTTTTGCCGCGCCCAACCCCGCCATAGAGATAAATGCCCTCCGGCGCAGGCTCTGGCCGGCCAAACAGGAACCGCGCTTTACCCGGCCGCCAGTCGTTGAGGCGGTTGGACAAGACGCCCAAGAGTTCGATAGCCGCTGCTTGGGCCGGGTCAAATTGTAAGATCCCGGCCTGCGCCTTGTCACGGTAAAGGGCTGCAATGGCCGACATGGGCTGGCTTATTTCATCGTCGGGATGACAAACTCAGCCGCCCCAGCCCCTTCAGGCCAGCGTGCGGTCACGGTTTTGACCTTGGTGAAGAAGCGCACGCCTTCGCTGCCATGTTGGTTGGCGTCGCCAAAGGCAGAGCGCTTCGAGCCGCCAAAGCTGTGATAGGCCAAGGGCACGGGGATGGGCACATTGATGCCCACCATGCCGACTTCAACCCGGCTGGCAAACTCGCGCGCGGCGCGGCCATTGCGGGTATAGATGGCGGTGCCATTGCCATATTGGTGTGCGTTGGGCAGCGCAATCGCGCTTTCAAAATCTTCTGCGCGCGCAATCTGCAGGACAGGTCCGAAGATTTCGGTCTTATAGCTATCCATGTGCGGCTTGACTTGATCGATCAGCGAACCACCGAGGTAGAAACCGCTCTCATAGCCTTGGAACGAGACTTTCCGCCCGTCAACAACCAGCTTTGCGCCCTCTTCGACGGACTTGTCGATCCAGCGGATGACATTTTGGCGGTGCTCATGGCTGATGAGCGGGCCGTAATCCACATCGGGGTCTAGGCTTGGGCCAACTTTTAAGGCTTCTACGCGGGGCTTCAGTCGTTCAATGAGGGCATCGGCCACTTTGTCGGTCACGGGGACGGCCACTGAGATCGCCATGCAGCGCTCTCCCGCACTGCCATAGCCAGCACCAATCAGATCGTTGGTGACTTGGTCGAGGTCAGCGTCGGGCATGATGATGGCGTGGTTCTTGGCCCCACCCATGGCCTGAACGCGCTTTCCATAGGTCGCGCCCTTGGCATAGATATATTCCGCCACCGCAGACGAGCCAACAAAGCTGACCGCCTTGACATCGGGGTGCTCTAGGATGGCATCCACGACCGCCTTATCGCCATTGACGACTTGGAAAATCCCGTCTGGCAAACCGGCTTCTTGCAGAAGCTCACCCAAGCGCATCGGCACGGATGGGTCTTTTTCGCTTGGCTTACAAATGAAGGCATTGCCACAGGCAATAGCCACGCCAAACATCCACATTGGGATCATGGCAGGGAAGTTAAATGGGGTGATACCGGCCACCACGCCTAAGGCTTGGCGCATGGAATACATATCAATGCCGGGCCCAGCACCTTCGGTAAACTCACCCTTCAACAGATGCGGAATTCCACAGGCAAATTCGATCACTTCTAGGCCGCGCTGAATATCGCCCTTAGCATCTGCAACCGTTTTTCCGTGCTCGGATGATAACAGGCGCGCCAAGTCTTCCATATCACGCTCTAAGAGGGCCTTGAAGGCGAACATGACTCGCGCCCGCTTTTGCGGGTTCGTAGCCGCCCAAGCAGGCTGGGCCTTTTTGGCACCTGCCACGGCTTCAGCCAGAAACTCACCCGACGCCAGTTCGACCAAGGCCTGCACCTTTCCCGTCGAAGGGTCGTAAACATTGTTAAAGCGGCCTGTATTTGCCGATTTTGATTGCCCGTCGATGAAATGATGAATTTCGCGCATGGTCCTGCCCCTTATCATGCCATAGCCTTAGCCTGTGCTGGCCAAGAGATAAACTATGGCGGTTCAGCCTGACTCAGGTTGGGTTCGACCGCGCCGCAGAAAGTGTGATGAGCCCGGTATTACACACCGCCGAGCTCTGCTCCTTACAAGTTGACGCCAGCCATTCACGCGCTAGAGTTTCATGGGCTTAAGTTACGAGTGTCATGTATTGTAACCAGATCAATCCGAATTGCGGGGAAGCAAGATGAAATTGTCAAGAAAATTTCTAACAAATACAGTAGCAAGTTTAGCGCTGGGTTTAGGTTTTACCGCAGGTGGGTCTGCGATCGCGCTGGTTACGCCGTCTACGGTCACGCCAGCCTCGGTCGTCGATAGCGCAAATTCGCGCCCCTATTGGGTTGGGCTTGGCATCCGTAACGAAGCGGGGAATGGCGGTGGCACGTGTACGGGCTTGTTGATAAATCCTCGAACAGTTTTGTTTGCGGCACATTGCGTCGACGATCTTGACCCATCTGCCTTTGACGGCAATTCACGTGGCAATCGTGCACAAGTTGGCTACACCACGGACGGCACGTTTGGGCGCACCAACCTTCGCAATTGGCTCTTTGGACAGGACTTTTTGGTGCCGGCTGGAGACGGGCGCACTATGGTTTCGTCTACCATGGTCTGGTATGATCCACGTTCGAGGTTTGGATCTGAGTCCGATCCAAATGCAGGCGCGTTTTTGCCTGCGGACATCGCTCTGGCCGGCTTTAATACCCCGACTGAATTATTGGGTCGGGATGGCCAAAATGGCATCGGGCTTTTGTTCTCTCAAGTTAACGGCATCGTTCCGGTGACTATTGGCGGCTATGGAGCCTCGGGAAATGGGTTAACCGGTGCACGTACATCTGGGAACTTGGAAGAAAGCTTTTTCCGTCGTCTTGGGCAAAACGTTCTCGACTTTCTGGGTGACGAGCGCACCTTAAGCATCGGCGTTTATGGCCAAACGATCGGCGACATTTCCGAACCCAGTGGCCTGCGCTATCAAGACATGTACTGGATGGATTTTGATAATCCGAATTTTGCAACCCAGCCGTTTTCCTCCAGTGTGACACGTACGGCGTCCAATACCCTCGATTACAACACTTTGGGTGGTCGAGCTGTGGCCGGAGAAGCGATCACCGCGCAAGGTGACTCAGGCTCACCTTTGGTCACGTCGGCATTTGGCCGTGACGTTTCTCTGGGTGTGTTAAGCCAAGGCAATCGCCTCTTTTTTGACTCGGTTGGCAACCCAAATGATAATTTTGTCTTTCCCCAAACTTTTTCCAACTACGGTTCTTTGGCGGGCTATAATCCACTCTTTTTGTATTGGGATCAGATTCTTATCAACAACCCGTACAAATATGTGACGACACGAGCCGGCGACGGCGAATGGACAGACAGCACGCGCTGGACCCAAGAATTGGATCCGCTCTATTTTACGCTTGGCGCGGGCAATACCCTGGTGAATGCGGTGCCAACCAGTGCGGCCTTGGGCTTCAGCGCTGCTGCGCCTGACTTCGGAACTGTCAACCCCAATCCGGTCCCACCCGCGACCTGTGCGTTTTTGAGTAACTGCCCCACGACGGGCGGAAAAACCGATCCAGTCGTATCATCGGCAATGGCAACTCAAGCATTTGCTGGAAATCGCTTGAGCGTGTTTGATGAAGCAGGTGACGCGGATCACGGCTCCAACTATTCCGGGGAGATTAGCGGCTTGACCGCAGTGGCTCGAACGGCTTCCAGCACCGTCTCTTTGGGGCAAGTCAGCGCCACCCAAGTTGCCAATGATGCGGCTCCGATCATTGGCCAAGCCATCAGCGAGGCTCAAACGACAAAAGCTTGGACAGCCGGTCGTCTGGCCCTTAATTCCGGTGCGCTAACAGGGGTTGGCTCAAGCGGTTTCACACCGAATAACACCGATGGCGTAGCAGGCTTACAAAACTCCACACGCTATTTCGAAGTCAATTTGCGCGCCGCTGGCACCACGTCGATGACGGGGGTCACTGCAACGATTGACCGCCTTAATGTTCGTGGGGCGCAGTCTGGCCTTAACATTAAAGTGGGCAGTCGCCTAACTACCCTGATCTCATCCTTTGTCGATGCAGGGACGCTCAACGTCGATGGCATCTTCGCGCCACGCCAACTCAATGTTCTCGGCGGCACAGTTTCGGGGTCAGGCACCATCCTAACCCAGTCCGGCGTCTTGGTTGCAGGGGGCATTTTGAGCCCAGGCGCGGTCGGTGGTGTCGGCACGTTGTCTGTCACCGGGGGTGCAGGGTTTGGTGGCACGGGTATGCTCGGCATTGATTTCGCCGGCCTTACATCGGCAGACCGACTAAATGTCACCGGCAATCTCGTACTCGGCGGTGGCTTTGCAGCGAACTTCCTGAATGGCTATGTGCCAGACTTTGGCACCAGTTGGACAATTGCTTCGGCCACAGGCACGACCAGCGGCAGCTTTGCCATGATTGCATCGAACCTGCCCGGCGTATTGCGGGCAACGCCACGTGTGGTCGGTAAGGATGTTTTGGTCGACATCACGGCCTTGCCTTACGCGACCTTTGCTGCTTGTGCCAATGTCCAATGCTCCAGCTTGGCAACGCTCCTTGATAGCAGCCGCACCAGCAATTACAGCGCCTTGGCTTCAATCTACCGCTATTCAGATCGTTTGAACGCGGCAGAAGCGGCCAATTTCTTGCGATCCTTGGCTCCATGGGACAATGGGCTCGCCGCCCAATCCATGTTGCGGACGTCTGAATCCATGAGTGCGATGGTGATGGGCCGCGTTGCTCAAGTGCGCCAGACTGGCGCGCAAGGGGCCAATTGGGGCGGTGTGCAAATGGCTGCGATCAGCGGTGGCACGGGCGTCATGACCGACGCGGGCGATGTTCTGCCGGTATCGAGCGGCTCCAGCTCCATGAAACCCGGTTGGAGTGCGTTTGGTGAGGTGCGGGGCTTGCGGGCAAGTGCCGAGGCCCAGCAAGGTTTTGTGGGCGCACGCACGGAAACAGTGACCGGGCTTGTCGGGGTCGACTACACCCAGAAGAACTATGTTTTGGGTGCGGCCCTTCATCTAGCCAATGGCACCAGCAAGCTGTCCAATCGCGGAGCCAAGACGAAGTCTGACGCTGTTGCTGTATCGGTTTACGGCAGCGTGTCTGGGCCTGTTCTGGCCTTGGATGCCTATGCATCACGCGGCGGCGGTAACTTGGACACGATCCGGGCTGCTGGTCCCTTGGCCGCATCTGGGTCCACCGACAGCACCTTAACCAGCTTCGGGGCGGCGCTTAGTGCCACCAATAAGACAAGCTGGGGTTCATATGTGCCCAGCGTGTCGATGGCTTATGACAAGGCGGTCATCGATGCTTACCGTGAGTCCGGCCCCATTGGTTTGACCATTGGGGAGCGCACGGTGGAATCAATGGTCGCGCGATTGGGCGTGACGGCCTATGGCGATTTTGGGACTGCCGAGACGATTAAGCCGTGGGTTCGGGTCGCAGTTGCGCATGACTTCCAAGCGTCCGACACCGGTGCAACCGGTTTGGGCTTTGCCTCCGCGGCGGGTGGGGCTGTAGCCAATGTTGCCGGCCTCAGCCAAGATGAGTCATGGGGCGAGCTTGGACTGGGCGTTGAGGCGAAGGTGAAATCGGCTGCCTTGGGCCTTAGCTATGAGACCACCATTGACCGCACCGATGTGCGCGTTGAGCAAGTGCGTGCCCGCGTTCGCGTCGCTTTCTAACCAGCCTCACGTGTCAGGCGGCCAAGCCTAGGGTAATAAACTCTGGGCTTGGCACCGGAGAGCCTTGGGCTTGCCAAGCTCGGCCAGTCCATGGCAGTTTGTCCTCACTGGCCGCCTGTGTCGTTGGACTGTCTGATGTTTGAGCAGCAAACCCATGCCGACAAGCATATCATCGATATCCTGATCGAGGAGCGGGCACCTAGTCTCGCGAAATCCGTCTTTTGGCCGATCATGCGGGCATCGCTGAATAAACTGCTCGACTATGATCAAGCTGTCACGATGGCCGATACCATCGCTTCTTTGCCTGGGCTGCCAGCTCTCGAAGAAGTCGCGGCGCGCTTATCCGTTCGCACGCAGACCCATGGATTTAACCATATTCCCAAAAGTGGGAGGTGCGTGATTGTGGCCAATCACCCCACAGGGATTGCCGATGGCATTGCTGCTTGGGATGCAATCAAGCCCATCAGGCCTGATTTGATCTTTTACGCCAATGCCGACGCCCACCGTGTTTCGGCTGGATTTACCGATGTGTTGGTGCCGGTGGAGTGGGAAGAGCACAAGCGCACGCGCGTGAAAACGCGCGAGACCTTGCGCTTGACGCAAGGCGCGTTTCAAGCCGAGCGGGCTATTTTCATCTTTCCAGCCGGTCGATTGGCACGTCATGTGAACGGCGTATTACAAGACCCAGAGTGGATGAGTTCGGCGGTTTCCATCGCCCGTAAGAACCAAGCCCCGATCGTGCCTATTTATATGACGGGCCCTTGGAGCTTTTGGTTTCACTTCTTTGATAGTTTCTCCAAGGAATTGCGCGATATCACGCTGTTCAAAGAGCTTTTAAACAAGAAGGGCCAGCTCTTCACCCTCACAGCCGGTCCTGCCATCCCGGCAGAGCATCTTCTGGGCGATGCAGCCGAAGTCACCCAGCACCTAAAGACCCATGTAGAAACGGTGATGCCAGACCAGCCAGATGCACCCTTTGTGCCCTTGACTGGGGCCCCATCGACTTGAATCTGGTCACCAACTCAGTCAGCGTAGAGCAGCCTGAGTGGCTTGGCTTTCATTATGACGCGTTCCGCGCTAGTCTAGGGACGTTATGAAATTCCTTGATCAAGCAAAAATCTTTATCCGTTCTGGCGACGGCGGGAACGGCTCGTCGTCTTTCCGGCGCGAGAAATATATCGAATATGGTGGCCCCGACGGTGGCGACGGCGGTCGCGGTGGCGATGTTGTTGTTGAAGCTGTGGACGGACTTAATACGCTCATCGATTATCGCTACCTGCAGCACTTCAAGGCCGACCGGGGCCAGAATGGCATGGGTCGCCAAAAGCATGGGGCTTCAGCTGAAGATCTCGTCCTGAAAGTGCCCGTTGGGACGCAGATCCTGGAAGAGGATCGTGAGACCCTGATCGCCGATCTGGCCCAAATCGGCGACCGCGTTGTCCTAGCTAAGGGTGGCAATGGTGGCTGGGGCAATTTGCATTTCAAAAGCTCGATCAATCAAGCACCCGACCGCGCCAATCGCGGCCTTGAAGGCGAAGAAAAGTTCATTTGGCTTCGGCTGAAGCTGATTGCTGATGCGGGCTTGGTGGGTCTGCCGAATGCGGGCAAGTCCACATTCTTAGCGGCTGTATCATCGGCCAATCCCAAAGTTGCCGCATATCCCTTTACCACACTGCACCCAAATTTAGGTGTTGTGATCCTTGGGCCCGATACGCGCTTTGTCTTGGCCGATATTCCAGGCCTGATCGAAGGGGCGGCTGAAGGGGCAGGCCTTGGTACCCGCTTCTTGGGCCATGTGGAGCGCTGCGCCGCCTTGATCCATCTGATCGACGGCACCGAAGAAGATGTAGCTCTGGCTTATCGCACTGTGCGGGATGAGCTTGAGGCCTATGGCGAAGACCTCGCTCGCAAGCCAGAGATTGTTGCCCTCAATAAGATTGATGCATTGAGTCCAGAGGAAATCGCGGAAAAGCGCGCCGCATTGTCTAAGGAGGCGGGGCGCACGGTGCTCGCGATTTCTGGAGTGTCGCACTCTGGCGTGCGCGGGGCATTGGGTTTGTTGTGGCGTGAAGTCGCGAAGTCACGCGGGATTTTGTCCCCTGATCTGGATGATGTCGACTCGTTCGGTGAGCCAATGGCTGAAGCCAATGAGGACGGCTGGGTACCATGACGCATCGGGCTTTGCGTCAAGCCAAACGCATTGTTCTCAAGTTTGGGTCTTCGCTGATTATCGATCCGGCAAGTGGGGAAGCCCGCAGCGCTTGGCTTTTGACCGTGGCGCAAGACGTGGCGCAAGCTCGTAGCCTAGGCCAGCAGATCGTGATTGTCTCCTCAGGCGCGGTCGCGCTAGGGCGTGGGGCGCTAGGCTTGCCAGCGGGCAAATTAAAGCTTGAAGAAAAGCAAGCCGCCGCAGCGGCGGGCCAAGTCCGCCTGATGGCGGCTTGGGGTGAGGCGTTTGCGAAACAAGGCATTGCAGTGGCTCAAGCGCTGGTCACGCCCGATGATACCGAACGCCGGCGGCGCTGGCTGAATGCGCGGGCAACCCTCGACACCTTGCTGACATGCGGTGCTGTGCCAATCGTCAACGAGAATGATACCGTCGCCACCGACGAACTGCGTTATGGCGACAATGATCGGCTGGCAGCGCGCGTGGGGCAGATGGTCGGGGCAGATGCCCTAATCCTTTTTTCCGATGTCGATGGCCTCTATGAGACCGATCCTCGGCAAAATCCCGCCGCCGCCCATATTGGTGAAGTCCGTGACATCACGGAATCGATTGAGGCTATGGCCGGGGGAATCAATCAAAAGGCCGGTGTTGGCTCCGGTGGGATGCGAACAAAGATTGAGGCCGCGCGGATTGCAACGGCGGCTGGCTGCAGTGTGGCCATCAAGGACGGCTATTTAGACCATCCCTTCCGCCGTCTGCTAGAAGGCGGTCGTTCGACGTGGTTTATCCCTGCTGCTGACCGCGAAAGCGCAAGACGGGCTTGGTTGGGTCATAGCCTCAATCCAGCAGGCTGTTTCTGTGTGGATGCTGGGGCTGCTAAGGCCTTGAAGGCTGGGGCCAGCCTGTTGTCCATTGGGGTTACGTCTGTCGAGGGGCAGTTTGACCGCGGTGACACAATCGCCATTAAGGATGGTGCAGGCCGTGTTATCGCCCATGGCATCTCTGCTTATTCCTCTTCTGATGCCCTACAGATCCTTGGCCGTCATAGCGACGAGATCGAAGACATTTTGGGCTATGCAGGGCGACCAGCTTTGGTCCATCGCGACGATCTGGTGCTGTCCTAGCAGCGCAAATCAGGCTGCCCAGCGCTTTTCGTTCAGTTCGCGATCAATGGCTTGGGCAAAGTCCTGCTTGGTCAAAACTAACTTGCCCTGGTCGGAACCCTGCTTCCCAATCTTGCGTGCGACATAGCGGTGCAATTGCCCGTCCGCGCGAATACCCGTCAACCGTTTCAGATAATTGACTTGAGCTGATGTTGGCCGACTGACCGTGGGTGTGAGGGAATCCTGTCTATGCGAGGGGACTACGGGCTTTGCGCGGGGGCTTTCTGCCTCCAAGGCTGGCAAAAGGGATAATTGCATCGCCATTCCTTTCTAGACGTGTTGTGTTCAATGGGAACAAGATAGGAACGAAATGCTGAGTCTGCAAGTGAAATCGACCAATTTAGGCAAAATATACGTCCGAATATGACGTTATCTTATCACGATTCAGCAGTTTGGGTCGTTCAGACCTTGTTTCAAGACCGCAATTGGGCCTTAACCTATTCCGAACAAGGGAATGGCGTGCACTTGGGAGCGGGCATGAACGAGCATATGATAGTTAGCCATGACGGGGTGAAGACCTTCGTCGCTGATTTTGATCCAGTAGGGGCCTATACCGGCCCTCCCGTCATCTGTTTGCACGGCCTCACGCGGAACCATAAAGATTTTCTTGGGGTGATCGAACCAATTCGCCGGATGGGTCGCAGAGTACTAGCGCTTGATGTGCGGGGTCGTGGTCGTTCGGATTGGGACCCCAATCCAAGTAATTATAACCCTCTTGTCTATGCCCAAGATGTGTTGACCATTTTGAACCGCTTGGGCCTAAAGCGGGCGGTATTTCTCGGCACAAGCATGGGCGGCATTATCACTATGCTGGTCGCCGCATTTTCCCAGTCGACGGTAGCTGGCGCAATCTTGAATGATATTGGTCCTGAAGTTGATCCAGCTGGGCTCAAGCGGATTCAAGGCTATGTAGGAAAAATCGGGCGGGCTTCTAATTGGGAAGAGGCTGCGGCCATGATTGCCGTCATTGGTGAATCCGCCTTTCCAGGCAAAGACGCTGCATTTTGGGAAGATTTTGCTCGCAAAACCTGCATTGAAACCCCTGACGGCATCCTATTTGATTATGACCCTGCCATTGCCCAAGTCGCCAGTTCTGGCGGGACCGAGGCCATCCCGACCTTGTGGGATCAATATGCGGCCTTAGCCCCTATCCCAACGGCGGTCATTCGTGGTGCGCTTTCGGATTTGTTGTCTGCCGACATTGTCGAGCGAATGAAGCTTGCCAAGCCCGATCTAATTACGGTTGAGGTCCCCAATGTTGGTCATGCGCCAACCCTAGAAGAACCAGAGGCTTGGACGGCGATTGAAGCCATCATTCGTCAGACAAAATAGACTAAAATGACTCCTAGAATACTGATTAACGTAAATCTTTGTAAACTTTAACGTAACCACTTACCAGCTACAACAACCTCAAGAATTTATGGCACTGAATTCTCTTGAAGCGGGCTTGATAGATCGAGACTTCAGAAAAGAATCGGGAAGAGTTGTCATGTTGTCTGGGCTGAATAAAGTTGCGATATCAAAAAAACTGCCAATGATTATTGCAGGCCTTGCGGCCTTTGCAGCGGCCATGACGGGTGGGGCCGCCTACATAAGCTCTCAAAGCAACACCAGTTCCGAGACCCACCACTTACTCACTGACACAGCAATTTCGCGGGCGGAGGCAGCCAAGGCTTTCTTCGACACTTCAGGCGCGCAAGCCAATGAATTGGCATCTAGCGCGATTATTTCTTCGGCTCTGGATCGCTTTTCTGCCGCTTATGCGCAACTGGGCCCAGACGCGGAAGCGCAACTTCAAGCCACTTATATTGACCGAAACCCCAATGCTGCGGGCCAAAAGGAAAAATGGGACGCAGCCAACAATGGCACGGCCTATGACGCCGTCCATGCTGAATTGCATCCTTGGATGCGCAACATCCTGCGCACCAACGACTATTATGACATCTTC
>JBEIEG010000052.1:0-11618 GCA_040383035.1 Hyphomonadaceae bacterium
AAGAAATTCACCGAAGTTTATGCCGCAGTTCGTACCTTGGAACGCACAGCCGCTTACGTGGATCAAGCGTTGGAGCGCTTGGCCGAGGTCGCTGAAGCGCTACGGATCGGCCAAACGACAGAACACGATTTGATGCGCGGCCTGCAAGCCGCCCGCATTGAAGAATTGCTCGATAGTCTCGATCGCCTGTCAAAAATGGCTGCGGAGGGTGGATTGAACTTGCTCAATGGTGAGTCAGACAGCCTTTATCTTGACTTTGGGCATGAGGCTTTTCGTTATGTCCTACCGCCTTTTGACCTGCGTCGCGGGCCCAAAGGCCTCAACATCCCCCAGATGAAAGACGGGTTTGAGAATAGCTCTGAAATTCAGTCCATCAGCCAGTCTGTTGCGCTGGCCCAAGTGCGGGTGACGCAATTCGCGGCCCGCCTAAGTCATGATGCGGCGATGTTGGTCCGCATGGCCAAGACTTATGAGGCGGACATCTCGGTTGAAGATGCTGAAAGTCCAAGCAGCGAAAAAGGCGACTGAGTAACCGGCAAGTCCAACTGAACCGATTGGTTGCGTGGCGCGTAGAGAGCTTTGAAAGGTGTTTATCATGTTCAAAGCTCTCCAAAAGGCAGCCGCTCTAGCCACCGTCGCCCTCAGCGTCGCCGGTTGTGCGACGACCGCCTCTGCACCAACTGCCAAGGCGCCACAACAACTTGTTCTGGAAGATTATTTCAAAGGCAAGACCACCGCTTGGGGCGTTTTCCAAGACCGCAACGGAACCCTTATCCGTCAATTCAAAGTCGATATTGATGGCCAATGGGATGGGTCTGTCCTCACGCTCGATGAGCGTTTTGATTATGCCGATGGCGTCAAAGAGCAGCGCATTTGGAAGATCAAAAAGACCGGCCCCAATAGTTATGAGGGGACTGCGGGCGATGTTCGCGGTGTCGCGCGTGGCCTGATTCAAGGTAACCAATTGTCATGGGTCTATGATGTTGACTTGAAAGTTGGCGAACGGACCGTCTTGGTGACATTTGATGACCGGATGTGGCTGCAACCCGACGGCATTTTGATCAATCGGGCGAAAGTGAAAAAGTTCGGGATCGTCTTTGGTGAAGCAACGATCGTGTTTCAACCTGTTAAGCCCTAGTTTGAGGAATTGTCCGCCAAAAGTTTAATGTTGGGCCCCTTGCCGAAACATGATTTTGCCATCATTCTAGGATGTGTTGGGCCTAACATCAGATCCGGCAAATGGGTTTGACGAAGAGGAGAAAGACATGGTGAAGTTGTTTTCGGCCGCTGTACTGCTCTTGGCAATGACATTTGCTTCAACGGCATCCGCCGATCCGCTTCAAGTCACAGTCACCTATGACGAGAAGGCTCAAAAGAAGATTGAGAAGACCTATGGCGTGCGTGAAAAGGCCGTTATTCAGGACATGGTAGAGCGCAGCTTGCGCGAAAGCCTCAATGATCGGGTAGCTCGGGTCGAAGTGGTAATCCATGATTTGACCGCCAATCGCCCGACCTTCAAGGAATTGGGAGACAAGCCAGGTCTATCCATGCAAAGCTTTGGCATTGGCGGGGCGGATGTGTCCGGCAAGGCTTTTGATGCAGCAGGCAATCAGATCGGCCAAGCCAGCTATGATTGGACGGGCGACATCATTTGGGCAGACTCCGCTTGGATCTGGTCGGATACGGATCGGACGCTGTCAGTTTTTGCGCGCAAGCTTGCACAGGCAGTTACGGGCTGAAGGCCACTATGAATAGGTTCCAGTGGCTAGAGAACTAGAGCGGGACCTAAACGGGCCCCGCAATTTCTAGGCGTCAATGCAGCCATCAAAGCCGAAGTTATCGTCTTTAGTATGTCTCAAATTCACACAGTGGAGCCTTTGCGTTTGCCGCTCTCGGCACAGAGGAGGTCCAAATCTGGCACATCTAAACAGCTCAATCCGCCTAAACTGGCCGCGCCCACCCAAGTAATCACAGAAACGTGAGAGATTACCGAGCAGAAACATCAGCTATCTTTACTAAAGACTACCACGGCTGGGCCATTTTTTGCTAGGGAGGTTGAAAGCTTTTCGGAAGAGAGTCTCGCGATGTCCAAAGTTAGCCACGTTTCAATCGCGTCCCTTGACGGAATTACTGAGACTGAAGAAGCTCTATTCTCTGCCTTCCGCCAAGCAAACTCTGATCTGGCCAGCCCTTATTTTTCCGCTGACTTCTTGAAAGCGATTGCGCCCCATACACCCGGTAGCATGTTAGCTCGTTTTCATGACGGCGAGGAGATTGTTGGCTTCTTTGCCTACCAAAAGCGGGGGCAGAGCTTACAACCCGCTGGTGCCCCATTGGCGGATTACCACGCGGCGGTGATGAAGGCGGGCTATGCGCCGGACTGGTCGCGCTTATTGGCCGCCACAGGGGCAAAACGCCTAGAGTTCAACGGTCTGATCGGTTCTGATGGTTTAGACCGCGCCCCGATCGTCAAGCATCGCCAAATTGCAGACGTAACGGATGGCTTTGAAGCTTGGTTCGCCAGCCAAAAGGCTCATGCACCGAAGTACTTTAAAAATTTAGGTCGCTGCACCCGCAATGTCGCCAAGGATTTGCCCGATCTAAAGTTTGAATGGACAGACGTTTCCCCGGCGTTGTTGGACTGGGTCCTTAACTTGAAAGTAGACCAGTATCGGCGCTCTGGCATGCATGATGTGTTTAGCTGTGGCTGGACCCGCGACTTGCTTTTAGCCTTGGCGGCGCAGAAGACTGGTAGCGCTAGCTTGCGGGCCGGTGTCTATCGTCGCGGGGACGAGTTGGTTGCCGCTGAGATCTGCTTGTTGGAGGGGGAAGACCTCCATTTCTGGTTCCCGGCCTATAACCCGGCCTATAGTCGCTATTCCCCGGGCCTGCTTTTGACCTTCGATATCATCCGCCATACCGCAGGCCTTGGGATTAAGCTATTTGACTTTGGTAGCGGCGGGGAAGCCTATAAGTCGCGCATGACGACTGACGGGCCACTTTGCTTTGAAGGCCAAGTCGGTCAGGCTTTGGCGCTGCCCGTAAAGAACGACCAGTTGCAACGCGCTTGGTTGAGCATGTGGCGGCGGGCCCATATCGTTCGGGCGTGCGAAGTCTCTCTTAAAGGCCAAGTGTTGGCTTTTTTGAGACTGATGGGACGCGCGCAAATTCGCTTTCAGGCAAGCATAGCCCAGCGCATGCAGGAACCTACCGCCTAATAGCCAATTTCAAGGGTACACATTTCGCCCAGTGACGGCCGGGCAACCGATACGCGACGCAGATTGGGGAGAGTCGGTTTCAAGCGATCTGCTACCCAAGAACAAATATTCTCAAGCGTAGGCGTCTCTAGGCCTTCTATTTCATTCAAGAAGGAATGATCGAGAATATTGCGCACGTCACTGATGGCTTTGGCCAGCTCTGCAAAATCCCGTACCCAATGGTCTTTGCCATCCGCCTCATCTTCAACTGACACGTCGAGACGGAAGGAATGGCCGTGCAGACGGCGATAGGGATGGCTTTCATCGCCTTGATGGAGATGATGGGCGGCGTCAAAAGTTACGCTTTTGGTCAAGAGGCAGCGGGTCACGGGATTCCAAGCATTTTATGTGTTTGCAGGCTCAATCGCCATTGTGGATGGGCAAGACAATAGGCGACTGCAGCTTGGGTGTTTTTATCCGTGTGCGGCCCGTCCATGGGTTGAAGAAAATAGTGGTCAAACGCCAAGGCCTCAAACTGTTCCGGCATAGCCAAAGCTTGAGGGTAGACAAGCTTCAGTTCGTGGCCGCTGTGCTGGGCCAATGCCGCGTTGGCTTTGGGGCTAACGCAGATCCAGTCGAGCCCGTCGGGTGCCGCGATTGTGCCGTTCGTCTCCACCGCAATCTCAAAGCCTGCCTGATGGAGGGCCGCAATCAAAGGCGTATCAAGCTGCAACAGGGGTTCGCCGCCTGTGCAGACAACATAAGGCCGGCCTTGCTCAAGATCAGGCCAGAGCGAGGCAACAGCCTCAGCCAAGGCTTCTGCGGTCTCGAACTTGCCACCGCCTTCACCATTGGTGCCGACAAAATCTGTATCGCAGAATTGGCAGACGGCTTCACTGAGGTCCTGCTCACGTCCGCTCCACAAGTTACAGCCGGCAAAGCGCAAGAATACGGCCGGACGGCCTGCTTGGGCCCCCTCGCCTTGCAAGGTGTAAAAGCGTTCTTTCACCATATAGGTCATGGTGTCACACGCGCACCCTGGACCGCTTGGCCCGGATGCTGGGCCTGCCATTGCTGCCAACCTGCAGCCCGAAGCTCGCACGCGGGACAAATGCCACAGCCGTAACCCCAGTCATGTCGTATCGTTCGGTCACCTGTATAGCAGGTATGGGAATGTTCGATGGTCAGATCGACCAAAGCTTGGCCACCCAGAGCAAAAGCAAGGTCCCAAGTCTGTGCTTTGGTTAGATACATGAGGGGCGTTGCCAGTGTAAACGAGACGTCCATGCCAAGCGACAAAGCCTGCTGCATCGCATCCAAAGTCGAGCGGCGACAATCGGGATAGCCAGAAAAATCTGTTTCGCACATGCCGCCAACCAGAACTCCCAACCCACGGCGGTAAGCCAAAGCACCCGCAAAGGTCAAAAAAACCAGATTGCGACCAGGCACAAATGTCGTCGGCAAGCCAGATTCAGCCATGGCGATGGCGGTATCGCGTGTCAGCGCCGTATCGGAAATCTGGCCCAAAAGCCCTAAGTCTAAGAGGTGATCCTCGCCCAGTTTACTTGCCCAGCCCGGCATAGAAGCGCGGATCGCCTCCAAAATTACGGTCCGTTGATCTATTTCCACCCGATGCCGCTGGCCGTAATCGAAGCCTATTGTCTCCACGCGGTCATAGCGAGACAACGCCCACGCCAAGCAGGCCGTGGAATCCTGACCGCCTGAAAACAGGACAAGCGCATGTTTGGGCTCAATCACGAGGAAACTTTCAAGGAGGCAAAGCGGGGGGGATGGGATGGCTGCATAGCCTATTTCCAGCGAAACCGAAACAGCTTGAGCGCAGAAGGCTTAAGTAGGGCCTTGGCCCCGCACAGATTGAAGTCTCCCGATGAGCAGCCTCACCATGCCGTCAATCAGAAGTATGTATTCATTTGACTTATTTGCGTTCTCACTAAAGCATCCTGATCATCTATAGAGATAAGTACGGTTCTTTTAACTAAACCACAACATTCCTGATTTATTACCTAGCATTCTCTATTCAACCAGCACAAAAAAGTTTAGGTGACACTTGAACAGCTTCGCAACCTACGTAAAATTGGACCCGGAGTCACTTGAAGCTATCTTGAACCTCCATGAGCGTTATGCAAACGGGATCGACGGCGGCAAACGAGCCACTTTGAAGTTTGTCGACTTTTCTGGGATCGACCTCTCTGGTCGCAATTTAACAGATGCCGAGTTGACCGGCTGCGCATTTGAAAACGCCAAATTGATCAAGACGATCTTTGAGCGCGCCGTGCTTTTTGCCTGTGACTTCCGCAAAGCTGACTTGCGCGGAGCACGTATGGCGAGAGCTGATTTGCGCGGGGCAAATTTGCGTGGGGCGGACCTTTCCCATGCCGACTTAACCCAATCCGACTTTCGTGAAGGCGAAGTTGCCGTCGCGGACAAAAAAAATGGCATGTTGGTCATCAAGCACAGGATGCGCCCGGGTGATGCAGAGGGCACTTTGTTTGTCGGTGCGACACTCGACGGCTCGCAATTCAATGGTGTGCAAGCTAAGGGTGCTGACTTCCAAGACTGCTCGATGAAGGGCACCAAGCTGACAGGTGCCATTTTGAAGGATTGCAATCTGGCTGGTGCCGATTTGCAAGACGCGGACTTAACAGGGGCTAGACTGGAAGGCGCGCATTTTGAAGATGCTATCCTAACCCGCGTCGCTCTCGGCTATTCCAAAATTGATCCCAACATGTCCAAGGGCGCATTGGGCGACCCGAGTGAAAGTGCAAAAATTCGCGCTATCCAGTTGGAAAATATGGCTAATGACCATCAAACATGGTGGGAGAGCAATGGCGAAGCGGGTCAGCATGCAAAGTTTGACGACGAAGATCTGCGCCCCATGAACGCGATATTTAAGGGCATGCGATTGACAGCACTCTCGGCGGTTAAGTGCAACGGCGTTGGCGTACGCTTCCTATCAACTCAGCTGCAGGGCGCGAATTTCTCCGGAGCTGACTTGCGTGGGGCGTGTTTTGCCGGGGCTGACTTACGCGGGGCAAACTTCACACGTGCGCGCTTGAAGAAAGCCGACTTCCGAAATGCCAAGCTAAGCCCGCTGCGGATCAGCGCTGAAAAAACCAAAGCTACCGACTTTACCGGCGCAGAATTGCGCTATGCCAATTTCGACCAAGCTGATATTCGCGAGGCTCTTTTTTATGATGTCGATATGCTGGGAGCCAGCTTCCGTGGGGCACAAGCCTCTGGGGCCAAGCGGGGTAAGTCCCCAATGACGGAAGCTACGACAGCAACAACTGGCATGCCCGCAGCCGTTCAAGCCCAGGCAAACGCCGCTTAAGTTGAACTAGGAAGAAGGCCCGATGGTGGCGGGAGAGAGACTTGAACTCTCGACCTCACGATTATGAGTCGTGCGCTCTAACCAGCTGAGCTACCCAGCCAACGCATCGGGGAGCCGTCATTTAGTGCGCATCGACTCTCGGGGCAAGCCTTTGGGTCAGTTGGGCCAAAAGAGTTTTCCGTTTGGCTTCTGCCCGCACCAAACTTGCCTCTTTCACATGACCAAAACCACGCACATCATCTGGCAGATTGGCCAGTTCCACAATTTGGCGATGGGTTGAGGCTGATAGGCTTTGAAGCCAAACGGGCAGGTCTGCCAAATATTGATCCCGCAAGGCCCGCTCTTTAGCACGCTCCTCTGTCGCGCCAAAAACATCAAGCATCGTGCCGCGAAGAACTTTGCCGTGCTGTAGGACTTTAAACGCACCCAAGAGCCAGGCGCCAAAGGCCTGCTTTTTCGGAAGGCCGGTTGCTTCGTCTTTGGCGGCAAGAAATGGGGGGGCCAGCCAAATCTTTAAAGACTTCCGGCCGCCCAATGTTGCGTTTAGGCCTTCCATATAGGCAGGGTCGGCATACAGGCGCGCAACTTCATACTCATCCTTATAGGTCATGACCTTGGCCAGATTGACGGCTACCGCACGCGTCAAAACAGTCCCGAGGCTTGCTTGGGTTTCAGCTTTGCGGACTTGGGCGACCGCGTCCGCATAGATTTGCGCATAGCTCTGGTTTTGATAGGCGGTCAAATGAGCAATGCGATGGGCGATTAAATCATCGAGGGATTTTTCAGGGGGCGGTTCGCGGACCGGTACCATCTCTTTTAGCCGTGCCGGATCATAGGCCGCTAAGCGCCCCAAATCGAAGGCCAATACATTTTCATCAATCGCAACGCCATTGAGCTTAATCGCCCGATAAAGCCCGCGCAGGGAAACCGGAACCAAACCACGTTGCCACGCAAAGCCCAACAGGATCATGTTGGAATAAAGCGCATCATAGAGATATTCTTCAGCCAAGCCTTCGGCGTGGATCACACCGAGTTCGCGAACCGCTTGAGCGAACAAATCAACCTTTGGCTGGCCGCGATAGCCGCGGGTGCGATTATGGATGAACTCGCTAGTCGGCTGAATGTCGAAATTGGCGACTGCACGCGTGGTCTCTTTGCAAACCAGATTGAGGCCGTCGAGATTGGTCGCAACAATCAAGTCGCCGGCAATCATCACATCAGCGGAAGCAGGTGGCACACGACCCGAACGAATGTCTTGGGGCTGATTAGCGATGCGCACATGGCTCAACACTTGCCCACCCTTTTGCGCCAGCCCGGTCATATCGAGCGTAGAAGACGCTTTGCCATCAACATGCGCCGCCATGCCGACAATGGCAGAGACAGTTGTCACGCCCGTTCCTCCAACGCCTGTAAAGACGATGGAGCGTGGACGATCTAAACTCATCGGCTCCGGCAGCGGGATATTGGTGGCATCAAAGGTCGGGCGTGCCCGTTCGCGTTTGGCATTATGACTGCCTTCAATCGTCACGAAGGACGGGCAAAAGCCATCAACACAGCGCGTATCTTGATTGCAAGAGGACTGGTCAATCTGGCGCTTGGTACCAAAGTCGGTTTCGAGCGGATGGATCGATAAGCAATTGGATTGTTTAGAACAATCACCGCAACCTTCGCAGACCGCTGGATTGATATAAGCGCGGGTAGAAGTCGCCTTAAGTAGCTTGCGCTTGATCCGGCGGCGCTTTTCTGTGGCGCACATTTGGTCGTAGATCAGGACAGTCACGCCCTTGGTTTCGCGCAGGCGGCGCTGGACCGCGTCCAATTCCTCGCGCGGATAGACGCGGACGGAGGGCTCTAGCACCACATTGGCATAGCGCGTCGGCTCATCGGCAACGATCACGACTTTCTTGACGCCCTCCCCCAGCAATTGCTTCGCAATCTGGGGTGTGGTTTGCCCGCTTTCCGTAGACTGACCACCGGTCATGGCCACAGCGTCATTGTACAAGAGCTTATAAGTGACATTGACGTTGCCGGTCACCGCCGCGCGAATGGCCAAAGAGCCCGAGTGCGAATAGGTGCCATCGCCCAGATTGACGAACACATGGTCTTCTTCAGTAAACGGCGCTTGGCCGATCCAACCAATGCCCTCCCCGCCCATCTGGCTGGTCATGTCGGTTTGCCGCTCAGGCATGAAGGTCGCCATATAATGACAACCAATCCCAGCTAGCGCGCGAGAGCCCTCAGGCACGACGGTTGAGCTATTGTGGGGGCAGCCAGAACAGAAGTGCGGCGTACGGTGCGCATCGCCTTCCAGCGCCTTCGCCCGGTCCTTGCTTTCCTGCACGCGGTTCAAATAGGCCAAAGCCTGCTCGCGGTGTGGGCCTTCTGGCACCAAGTCAAACAGCGTTTTGGCCAAAACGGGGATTGAAATCGAAGCCGTGTCTGGCAGCAATGGCGCGCCATCCAATCCCTTTTTACCAATCACCCGCGGGCGCTTGCCATCGGGCAGATCATACAAGGCATCGCGGATCTGGAGTTCGATCAAGGCGCGCTTATGTTCTACGACCAGAAGCGTCTCCAACCCTAAGGCAAATCCGCGCAACTGATAGGGCTCTAGCGGCCAAGGCATAGCGACCTTGTAAATGGCTAGACCCAAATCGGCGGCCAACTCCGGGCTGACCCCCAAAGCATCTAGGGCTTCGAAGATATCGCGCGTGGCCTGCCCCGTCGCCACCAGACCAATGCGGCGCTTGGGTCCGGCTAAAATTTCGCGGTCAAGGCCATTGGCCCGGACAAAGGCTTGCGCAGCTGGCAGCTTATACTGACGCAATCGTGCCTCTTTCGCCATCGGATCATCTCCGCGACGCAGGCTTAGCCCTTCGGGTGGCAAGTCGAAGTCTGTGGGCAGGCGGATATCAAAGCGGTGCGCGCCGACGTCGATCACAGCGCCCGAATCCATTGTGTCGGCCAAAGCAATCAAGCCAGCCCAAGCGCCTGAAAACCGCGATAGAGCAAAACCGTACAGACCAAAATCCAAAACGTCTTGGATCGACGCGGGCGACAGGATCGGCATTTCCGCGTCGATAAAGGCAAACTCAGACTGGCTGGGCAGTGTCGAACTTTTACAGACGTGATCATCGCCTGCAATCGCCAAGGTGCCACCAAACTTCGAGGTACCTGCGAAGTTGGCGTGCTTGAATACATCGCCGGTGCGGTCAACGCCGGGCGCTTTGCCATACCAAATGCCAAATACCCCATCAAAGCGGGCACCGGCAAATTGTCCTAGCTGCTGGCTACCCCAAACAGCGGTAGCGCCTAGATCTTCGTTGAGGCCGGGCCAGAATTCGATGTCGTTGGATTTCAAAAGCTTGGAGGCACGCTCAAGCTGCATATCATAGCCGCCAAGCGGCGAACCGCGATAGCCGGAGATAAAGCCAGCCGTGTTCAAACCAGCCTTCACATCGCGTCTTTTTTGGTCCAAAGGAAGCCTAACGAGAGCTTGGATGCCGGTAAGAAAAGCTCTACCTTCGTTAAGTTCATATTTGTCAGTCAAAAGAACTTCGCGATGGAGCATCTGGTTTGGCCCTCGGGTTTATGACCACGGCGAGCATGGCCTGCTTTTACCCCGGCATCATCTTCTGTTTTCGCGGAAAATGCTTGCTCTTTTTTTCGTTATTTGCGAAAGAATGCGCAAGATACATGTTCACTTTGTCAGAAATGAGAAAAATTCGTGCCTGAAGAATTAGACGCCATTGATGTCCGCATCCTCGACCTAGTCCAAGAAGATGCGGCGCTCTCCGTTGCTGAGATTGCGGACAAGGTTGGTCTCTCGTCAAGCCCATGTTGGCGGCGGATTAAGCGGCTCGAAGAGATTGGCGTCATCACCAAGCGGGTGACCATCTTGGAGCGCGCCGCTTTAGGCCTTGATTTTGAGGTCATGGCCTCTGTGAAGTTGGCATTGCCAAACCGCGAGAACCTCGAAAAATTCGAAGCCGCTGTCGCAACTTGGCCAGAAGTTGTCGATTGCGCCACCGTGACGGGGGCAGTCGACTATATGATTCGGGTCGTGACCACGGATATGCACGCCTATGATGGCTTCTTGCGTGACAAATTGTTGGGCCAAGGCTTGGTTTCCGATGTGCAGTCACGCATCGTGATTCGTGTGGCCAAGCGCACGACTTCGGTTCCCTTGGGTCTCAGCCAGTCTAAGCGGCGTTGAGGACGGCAAAGCCGTGTTCAAGATCCGCGATCAAGTCTTCTTGTGCTTCTAAGCCAATCGAATAGCGCATGATCGGCCCGTTCGGATGGTGGGCTGGAAACTGTCGGGTGATCTGGACGGTACTAGGCAAAGCCAAGCTCTCAAACCCACCCCAAGAAAAGCCCATGGAAAAAATCTGATAGGCTTCTGCCATCGCATTGATTTTCGAAGCAGCGATTGGCTTGAAGACGACTGAGAACAAGCCACCGGCCCCGCTAAAGTCGCGCAGCCAAATGGCGTGATCAGGATGGGATGGCAGTGCGGGATGCAGCACTTGGGCAACTTCTGGACGATGCGCAAGCCAGCCAGCGATTTCGCGCGCAACTCGGTCTTGATGGGCCATACGTAGACCCATGGTGCGCATACCGCGCAAGGTCAGCCAGGCATCTTCGGCGGATGTGCCGATACCCAGCATCTGGTGCATGGTTTTAAGCTTGGTCAGCCATTCCGCACTATTGGTGATTAAAGCGCCCGCTAACACATCGGCATGGCCGCCCTGATATTTGGTCAAGGCTTGCATGGAGATATCCACGCCCAGATCAAACGGCTTCATATAGACGCCCGCCGTCCACGTATCGTCGATCAAGGTCGCAACACCATGCGCCTTTGCGACCGCGGTAATGGCCGGCACATCTTGGAGCTCAAACGTCAGCGAGCCAGGGCTCTCCAAGATGATCAGGCAGGTATTGGGCCGGATTAAGCCAGCAATGCCCGCGCCGATGCGTGGGTCATAAATCTCTGTTTCTACGCCATAATTGCCCAAGACTTCGCGGCAAAATCGTCTGGTTGGGCCATAGGAAGAATCGGTCAACAG
>JBEIEG010000053.1:0-11177 GCA_040383035.1 Hyphomonadaceae bacterium
CGGAAAGAGAAGTCGGTCAATTGGTTATTCAGGAAGAAGCCACGCACCATGCGCTGTGAGCCAAACAGGTTTTCCACGGTTGTGGTCATCGACACGACATTGCCGCGTTGATCGACGATGACGAAATGGGTGGTGCCAAACACATTGCCCGTTGCATCGCGACCGCGCTTCACCGAGCCCGGCGGTTCGCCCGGCTCAACTGTCTTCATGGTAGATGTATCAGAGATCAGCGCCGCGCGGCTTTTCAGATAAGTCGCATCAAGGAGGCCTGCGATGGGGACCGCCACATAGCGATCGTCGGCCACATAGGTGTCGCGGTCCACATAGGCCAGACGCTGGGCTTCGATAAAACGATGCCAGCCGAGTGCATCATTCGGGCCTGTGGACCCCATGTCGAAGTTTTCTAAAATGCCTAAGGTGGCCATAACCCCAATCCCGCCGGAAGACGGTGGCCCCATGCCGCACATTTTACGTTCGCGGTACGCGCGGCAAATGGGCTGTAGCTTATTGGGTTTATAGGCTTTCATGTCCGCCATCGACAAGGTGCCGGGCATGGGGGCCTGGGCTGAGCGGGCAACAATGTCGGCGGCGATTGGGCCTTCATAGAAAGCCTTCGGCCCTTGGTTCGCAATCTGCGTCAACGTGTCTGCATAAGCGGCATTCTTTAAAAGCGTGCCAGCGGGAAGAGCCGTTCCCGTTGTATCCATCAAATAGGACACTACGTCTGCGCCGGGCTCGGTAATGCGCTTGAGCTGGGTTGCGACTGTGTTCAGCCGTGGGGAAATCTTAAACCCGTCGCTCGCCAATTTGATTGCCGGCTGGAAGCTGCGGTTCCACGGCAATTTGCCATGCTCGCTCCACGCTAGATGTAGCATGGCGATGGCGCCCGGCACGCCTTGCGAGCGGCCAGACTTTACCGCGGTCCAGAACGGCAAGGGGTTGCCTGCCTCATCAAGAAACAAGCGGTCGGTCGCAGCGGCTGGGGCAACTTCACGACCGTCATAAGCGACCACATCACCTGTTTTGGCGTCATAGTGCAGCATGAAGGAACCACCGCCAATGCCGCTCGATTGGGGTTCAACCAATCCCAGTGCAGTTTGAACGGCAATCGCCGCATCCACAGCGGAACCACCGGCACGCAGAATTTCAAGGCCGGCTTCCACGGCAAGTGGGTTGGCTGCGGCAATCATGCCACCATGCTTCCAATCACCCGCAGGCTTGGCTTCGGGTAGGTCTGCTGTTGGCTTTAAGGTGATTGGAGGCGTTGCTGCTGGGCCTGCGGCACAGGCCGCAAGGCAAAGCGCCAAACCGGAAACTAGAATTTGGCGCATTGCATTCCCTCCACCTTAAAAGTCTGACTTCAGCTTAGTCCTTTGCGCGCTCAACGTAAGAGCCATCTTCAGTCAGGACGACAATTCGTGTGCCGGTCGCAATATAAGGAGGCACCATGGTGCGGACGCCGTTCGAAAGCATGGCTGGCTTGTAGGATGACGAGGCAGTTTGGCCTTTCATGCTTGGCTCAGTATCAACGATTTCCAACGTCACGCGAGTTGGCAGTACGGCAGCCAATGGGGTTTCGTTGAAGATGGTCAGATAAACCTCCATGTTCTCCTGCAGATAGGCTGCATCGTCACCCAACACGGCATGGGGCACTAAAACCTGCTCAAAATTGTCTGGGTTCATGAAGACATGAGCGGTGCCATCGTCATAGAGATAGTTGAATTTGCTTTCTTCCACGAAGGCCTTTTCCACTTGGTCAGTAGTTTTGAAGCGTTCGGTCATTTTGATGCCATCGGTGATGCGACGCATTTCAACCTGGGTCACCGGCGTGCCCTTGCCGGGGTGGATGTTCTGGGTTGTCAAAATGACATAGAGCTTGCTGTCTGTATGTTCGACAACATTGCCTTTGCGAAGGCTGGAGGCGATGACCTTGACCATAATCTGTCTTTCAGTGCTGAGCCTTGATCCGACTTCGGTTCAAAGCGTGGAAATTTTGTGATGTGGGCGCCTTCTAACCTTTCTCGCGCAATCCGCCAAATGGGTGACGCATGACACGGTCAGATGTCTCGCAGAGCCCGTGGTGGGACCAAGGTCGCCATGCGGATCGGCGGCCATTTCTTTTGGCTCGCAACCGGATCAAAAAGGCCGTGCGCGCCTGGTTTGAGGCGGAGGGCTTCTGTGAAATCGAGGCGGGGCAATTGCAAGTCTCGCCAGGCAACGAGACCCATTTGCATGGTCTTGCAACGACCAAGCTTGCCCCCGATGGGTCGCCAACGCCGCTGTATCTGCACACCAGCCCAGAGTTCGCCTGCAAGAAACTGCTGTCGGCCGGGGAAGAAAAGATTTTCGATTTCGCCCGTGTGTTTCGCAATCGCGAGGCTGGTCCCTTGCACGCGACTGAATTCACCATGCTGGAATGGTACCGGGCGGAGGCAGACTGGCAGGTGGTGATTGACGACTGCCTTGCGCTTCTGCGCGTGGCGGCGGCGGCGGTCCCAACCGATCATTTTGCATGGCGTGGACATCAAGTGCCCGCCGAAGTGGTACCAATTCGCCTAAGCTTAGCAGAAGCGTTTGATCGCTATGCTGGCATGGATCTAATGGCCAGCATCAGCCCGAATGGGCAAAATGATGTAGACCTCTTGCGTACACAGGCACGCCAAGCAGGGGTTACAACCGATGATTCCGACACTTGGTCGGACGTGTTTTCAAAAGTGCTGGTTGAAAAAATTGAACCCAGACTTGGGTTTGACGCCCCTTGTGTCCTCCACTCCTATCCAATTAGCGAGGCGGCGTTGGCCCGCAAACACCCATCTGATCCACGGCTGGCGGAACGATTTGAACTCTATGTATGTGGGGTAGAGCTCGCCAATGGTTTTGGCGAACTGACTGATGCCGAAGAACAGCGCACCCGTTTCGAGGCCGATATGGACCTGAAGCAGGCTCTTTATGGCGAGCGCTATCCCTTGGATGAAGATTTCTTGGCAGCGCTTACAAAAATGCCCAAGTCCAGCGGTGTGGCCTTGGGCTTTGATCGTTTGGCGGTTTTGGCCAGTGGTGCCCGCCGCATTGACGATGTCTTATGGACAGGCGCGATTTAGGGTGCTTTGGCTGCTGGGGTCGGCAGAACCTTGATCAAGCGAGCTTTGGACGGGTCGAGATAGCGCTTGGCCAAAGTCTTCACGTCTTCCAAGGTCGTGGATTCGTATTGATCCTTACCTTCCCGAATACGCACGAGGCGCTGCCGATCAAAACTGGATTGGCTTAACGCGCCGAGCCACCACGGATTATTAGCTGTGGTTTCATCAAAGTCGGCAATCAAGGGGCGGCGTGCCCGCTGGAACAAATCATCATCGATTTTCCCTGCAGCAAGGTCGGCTGCAATGGCTTCCATTGCGGCGATAACCTTATCGCTATCCTCAGGTTTGACTTCGGCAAGCGCGCCGATCCGGCCATAGCCTGGGAAGACACGTGATGGAGCCCAGTCGATACCGGGCGAATAAGTGTCGCCCAATTCTTCGCGGATTACCTCGGTGAGGCGGTTTTGCAAGATGGCTGTCAGGATGCGGATGCCACGAGCTTCGCGCCCGTCACCATAATCGCGCATAGGCCAATAGACCATTGCAAGAGACTGATCTGGTCGACCCTTATGGTTCAAGATGGTGGTGCCCCGCCCGGCTGGGAATTGAACTTTGCGTGCTTCGGCTAAGGCACGCGGGTTAGCGGCGCGCGCAGGCAATGCGCCGAATGTAGCCGCCACGGCATCTTGCGCAGCTTCCACTGTGGTGTCACCGACGATCAAGATTTCAATCGCAGAGTCCTTCCGCGCTGCATCAACGACCGACTTGGCCTTGTCCAAGGTCAGTTGGTCAAATTGTTCTGCCGTCGGGAATGCAAAGCGCGGGTTGTTGGCGAACAGGACGTAATCGCCTTGGGTACCCCAAACGCTGCCGGGCGTGGTATCGATCTGGCGGTAAATCGCGTCCTTTGACGCTTTCAGACGCGCCATCCCGTCGGGTCGCCAAGCTGGATCGGTCAAGTAGGCGGCAAAGACCTGTAACTGTAGGCCCAGATCCGCTGCGGTGGTTGAGCTGCCAAAGCTGAAGGCGTCCTCGCCGATGAAGAAGCCTTGTCCAACGCTGCGCCCTGCCAACGCACGTTCCATGGCATCTGCGTCCAGCTTGCCAAGCCCGCCGGCGATATAGGATGCGTCAATCGCATAGAGGAGGCCGGGCTGATCAGACGGCAGCGCCAATTGGCCTTCGCCAAAACTGACCTGAACGCGCACACGGCCTTCCTCAAACTTAGTTGGCTTGACGGTCAGGCGCACCTGATTGGCAAAGCGCATCTGGGTTACCCCCAAATCCGCCAAGAGCACCGACTCTATGGCAGTGCCTTTCGGGCCGAAGTTCACATAATCCCATAGTGCTTTGGCTTCAGCCTTAGGTGCCGTGACAGGCTTGGCGCGCATGCCTTGATAGGCAGTCTGGACAGCCGCCTCGCCGCCTTCAATTGCTTCGCCTGTGGAGATAAACAGCTCAGGTACATCCTCGCCCCACACCTTCTTAAGCTCTGCCAAAGCAGCTTGTGTGGTTAGGGTGCCGGCCACTTTCTCAAACCAAACCAAATCGTCGGCTGGCGTGGTCAAAACCGCGTCATCGCCAAAGCCTCCGAGAATGCTATTGACCAAATCTGCAGAACGGGCCGCCCCGGCTTGCGCGGCCGCCCGGCGATAGCCTTCGCGTGTGTCGGCAACGGCGACGGCAAACTCATCATCTGTAAAGCCAAAACGAAGGGCACGACGCAATTCACCGTCAGCAATGTCGAGTGCTTCGCGCCATTTGGCAGGGCTGGTTGCCGTCGTCTCGATTGAGGCAATGCGTGCGGCCCTAAACCAAGAGCCCGAGCTGATCGATGCGCTGGTGATGGGCGAGCCTTCGCGTCGGGCAAGCCGCTCTAACCGCGTATTCACGACGCGGTATGCCAGTGCCAACAGCAAATCTTCACGCCGGTTAGCGCTGGTGTCAGGCTCGGCCTCATAGGGCTGCACATTGAACAAACTGACCGAGGTCGCAAGTTGGGGCTCTAGGAAGACCTTAACAGAGCCCGGCTCACGCTTCGGCACGCCAAGATCGGGGTCAATACCGGCATCTTTGGGCTGTTCCCAATCGGCGAATTGCGCCTTGATCAGAGCTTCAGCGGCCTTAGGATCGATGTCGCCCACCACAACTAAAAGCGCCCGCTGAGGGGTGTAGAAGCGCTTATAAAGATCGACGAAACGCTCGCGCGGGGCCTCGCGAATTACTTTCATGTCGCCAATTGGAAAACGACTTGGAATGCGGGTTCCATCAAGGGCTTGAGCGGCAAAGGCGCGGAATTGACGGAAGGCGGGATTTTCACGCGAACGCTCTTCTGACTGGATAATCCCCCGTTCGCGATCAATTGCCTCTGTGTTGAGGGTCAATCGACCAGCCGTTTCGCGCATCATCGAAAGGCCTAATTCCAACTTTTCAGCTTTGGGCATGTCCAACTGATAGACGGTCTCATCCCAGCTCGTATAGGCGTTGGTATCAGGGCCAAAGGCCAAGCCCTCGCGCGCGACGATTTTATCAAACTCGCTCTCTGGGACATTTTCAGAACCGTTGAAGGCCATATGTTCGAGAAAATGGGCAAGCCCAGATTGATTGTCTTCTTCGTTGAGTGCGCCAACCGCAATCCGCAAACGAATGGCGACTTCCCCCTTTGGGGTCGGCCATTTTTTGATCGCATAGCGCATACCATTGGGCAGCGTCCCATAGGTTACGGCGGGGTCTGCCTTGAAATCCTGATAGCGGTCCTGCGGAAAGCCGGGCAGGGGAGCAATCTGCGCCAGTGCCGGTTGTGCCGTTAAGGCGATGAGAGAAACCAAAACTGCCTTTGTCAATCGACGCATCAAAACGCTCCACTCAAAAAAAGCCAGACGCCTTGGCGCGGCGGGTTAAAAACGAGCTCGTACTCACAGGTTCGCAAGTGTTGGGGTCAACTAACATTTCAGCAAGGTTGAGCAGGCCATCATGCGCTAAAGGGGACTTGTGATTCAAACGCCTGCGCTAATGTATTCCGGCCGGCAATGAAGACCTCATCCTCATGCGCTTTGATATGGGCAAGGATCCGGTCCAAAGCGCCAATTCGGCCAGGGCGGCCAACAATTCGCAAGTGCAGGCCGATATTGAGAACCCGCGCTTGCCCGCGTCTTGCTTCCGCCAACAGGGCGTCAAAGCTTTGGATGGCATATTCTGCCCAATCCCAAGGTTGCATGGCCGGAGCGACCCACATTTTCATATCATTGGTGTCGATTGCATAAGGCGTGATCAGCATTGGCTTGATCCCTTGTGCAGTCTCAACGCTGTCCCAGAAGGGCACGTCACCGGAATAATCGTCCATATGGTAGGTGAAGCCTTCTTCGGCCAAAATCCGACGCGTTTGGTCAGTCAGTAGATAGCGCGATAGCCATCCCTGCGGCCTCTGACCCGTCGTTTTCAGAAGCGAGTCGCGCGCTTTGGTGATGAAGGCGCGTTCCTTCTCTTCATCCATCCAAAACTGATGGCTCCAGCGATAACCGTGGGCAGCCACCTCCCAGTTTCGGGCGACAATATCGGCGGCGATTTCCGGTGCACGCTCAAGCGCTAAGGCCGCTGCCGTGATGGTGGGTGCGAAACGATAGGTGTCAAATAGATCGCGGATACGCGGCCAGCCAGCTTTGACGCCATATTGATAATTGCTTTCGTTGCCATAGACCCGCATGGGCCGATTAGGCACGGCACCCAATTCGTCCACGGGCTCAGGACCCTTGTCGCCGTCACGAATATTCTGCTCTGCGCCTTCTTCCACATTGATCACAAGGGATATGGCCAGTTTGGTACCATTGGGCCAACGGAAGTGAGAAGGAATGACGGTCATGAGCAGAACCTTTAGTCCGCGAAAGCAGGGTCAGAGACCTGCCGTTCGCTTCGTGCCTTGTCAAGGATGGTCGAGGATGGGCCGCATGACGGGGCGCTTTCGACCACCAGTTTAATCGGCGGGCTCAATGAGGTCCCAGCCATTGCCATAGCAGTCTTCGAACACCACGACTTTCCCGTAGGGTTCGCTGCGCGGTTTTTCACGGAAAACAACGCCAGCCTCAACCATTCTGGTGTAAGCCTCATCAAACGCCGTTGTCTGAAGGAAGAAGCCGACCCGACCGCCCATTTGCCGTCCGATCAAAGCAGTTTGTTCGGCCCCGGATGCTTTAGCCAGAATGATACGCGTCTGCACGTCACTGCTAGGTGAGACGACTACCCAACGCTTTCCCCCGCCCATCGGGGTGTCGACGATCAATTCAAAGCCCAATTTCTCGCCATACCAAGCAATCGCTTCATCATAATCGGAAACCAGGATCGAAATCGCAGATAGAAACGCCATCGTGCCCCCTCAGAGCTTCAGCTTAGTGGGGCTCTTCTCCGCCCGACACATTCATACTTTCGCCTGTGATATAGACAGCGTCGGCGCTACAAAGAAAGGCGACCGCCGCAGCCGTGTCTTCGGGCAAGCCGGGCCGCCCCAAGGGGATGCGCGCAGCCATGGCTTTTAGATAGTCCTCCACTGAAGCGGCACCCACAACTTTGGAGAAATACTCATTCTGCCAAGCCCCCAGCCCCGTGGTCACATGGTTCGGGCAGACATTATTGACCGTGATCTGATGGGCTCCCAGCTCAACAGCGGCAGAGCGTGCTAACCCAACCAGTCCATGCTTCGATGACGTATAGGCTTGAGCATGGGGAAAGCCGGACTTCGCTGCTTGGCTCGCGATATTAATGATACGCCCACCTTTGCCCGCTGCAATCATGCGCTTGGCAGCGGCTTGAACACCAAAGAAACACCCCTTCAAATTGACGTCGATGACGGCATCCCAATCGCCTTCAGTTACCTCTAAAAGCGGCTTCATGATGTAGCCAATGCCAGCATTATTAACCCAGATGTCGAGGCTGCCGAATGTGTCGACCGCATGCTGGGCCAGCGCATCGACCTCTGATGGGATACGCACATCGCAGGCCTTAGTCGTGACACCGACACCCATCGCAGCAATGTCTTGCGCGATGGCTGCCATCTCATCTTCTTGACCAACATGTTCGGCGGCGGTGGCCGCATCACGGGCCCGACCAATGTCTGACAGAACGATGTTGGCACCTTCCGCCGCAAGTCGACGCACAATTGCTTCGCCCAGCCCTTTGCGCCGTCCTGACCCTGTGACAACCGCTGTTTTGCCTAAGAAACGCTTGTCTGCCATAATGCTCTCCGAAAAAATGTTGTGCGACAGGTTGCCACGCTCTTTTCATCTGGCAATAGGTATATCATTTAGAAGTGAAATGGCCACAGGGTGTGGCTCGGGAGATGTGAGCATGTCCAGTCTCGTAAGTGATAAGCCCAAAGCAGAGCCAGCGCGCGCCTATGATGGGCCACCAGATTATCGGGTCGTCGGTCAACATGGCATGTATCCGCATTTGAGCCATGACGAGATTTCGCGCTTCAATTTCTTAGCCCATATGAACCGACATCTGTCGACCCAAATCATGCCAGGCGTGAAAGAGGCTTTTGATGCCCGCGTGGAGCCCAAATTTGCGGCGGCCAATGGGCGCGGCTTCAAAGATCGCCATGAGGTGCGCAAAGCGCTGTTGAAGGATTCCCTATTCCAATGGTGGAGCGCCCTGCGTCGCGCCACGATGGAAACCCGTCAACAAGCGGGCCGTTGGGTAACGCTTCGCCAAGCAGACCAACTCAACGCAAAGGCCAAGGCTCTGACTGAGCATGATCAGCGTCTAAAGCTTAATCCAGACTTGCCCTTGCCACGCTATGTTGAAGCTATTGACCATCATTGCATGCCCGGTAGTTACCATACTGAATTGACCGATGGCGACGTAACTGGTCCCTGCAATTATGACATTGGCATCTTTGCCACCACCGGCGGTATGTTGGGGCGTTATAATGATGGCGGCGGTCAAGCTATCGCCGCTTGGGTGAAAGAGACGCTTCCAAATCTAAAGCCTAAACGCATTCTCGATATTGGCGCAGGGCTTGGCCACAATGTGTTGCCAATCGCGCAAGCGTTCCCCGATGCCGAAGTGGTGGCGATTGATGTTGGCGCACCCATGCTGCGCTATGGTTTGGCCCGGGCCAAAACCATGGGCGTAGACAATATCAGTTTTGTGCAGGGCGATGTCAGCGACCTATCCGATCTAGCTGATGAGAGCTTTGACATGATCCATTCGTGCATGTTCCTGCACGAAACTTCCTATGCCTCCATGCCGAAAATCTTCGCTGAAACGCACCGCCTGTTGAAGCCCGGCGGGATCGTATTCCATGTAGAGCAACCGCAGTACACCCCTGAAATGCCCTTGTTTGAGCAGGCCATGCGCGATTGGGATGCCTTCTATAATAATGAGCCGTTCTGGACCAAAATGCATGAAGTTGATCTCGACAGCTGGATGGTGTCGGCGGGATTTGCACGCGACAAGTTGTTGCATAGCGGTGTCGCAGCCGTCGTAGACCCTGACGTGTTCCCACAGGCCGCTAAAGATACCAAGCAAGAAGATTATGGCCGCAAGGCCGCTTGGCATGTGGTGGGGGCAGTGAAATGAGCAAGATTGATCCGCTCGCCCTCGCTGGTGCCAAATCAAAAGGTAAGCGACCTTATTTCTTGGACACCGATGTTGAGCGCTTGACCAATATCGTTCTGGTGCTGGCCCAGGAATTGGCCGTGATGCGCGAGCGTACGGATACGCTGGAGCGTTTGCTCGAACAATCAGGCGTGCTGACGCGTCAGGAAATCGAAACCTTCACGCCGAGCAAGCAGCAGGCTGACGAACGTGGTGCTTGGACGCAGGAATATCTGGCGCGCGTCTTCCGTGTCCTACAGCAAGAGCGGGAAGCGCTGCACACGCAAGAGGCCTCTAGCGAAGAAGTTGCCGACGAACTCGCCAAGGTTTGACGACGGTTTATCCCCTTGCTCTGGCCCAATTTTCACTAGGGTCGAGCCAGATGTTCGGGGCTTTCGATTTCAACATCAATCACTTAAGGCATTAAGGGCGATGCGATTGCCTTCACTGTCCTCAATCTCGGCGACATAGCCAGCCTCACCAATCGATTTCTTCGGATAAAGGATTTTAGCGCCTTTGGCTTTCGCCTTCTCCAAGACCGGGTCGATATCTGGCACATCGAAGTAGATAATCGCGCCGGTTTTGGACGGCACATAGACATCGCCTTTTGCCAGCGCCCCACTGGCACCGGGCTTGCCGTCGGCACGCGGGAAGAAGGCCATTTCATAGCCATCCACTTGTTGTCGGGTCAGCTCATAGCCCAGCACGTCCTTATAAAAGCGGATCGCGCGCTCCATGTCTGTAACGGGGATTTCAAAGTGGTAGACGGGGTTTTGCATAGAGGTCGTGTCCGATGCGGGCTTTGGGCTTGACGGCTGGGCGCAGGCCGTGAGGCAGACAAACAACACAAGGGAAGGTGCCTTTAGCCTGATTGCCCTTACAAGATGGTTCATCCCTTTGCACTAGCAGGAACCCGCCCCCGCTCAAGGGGGGCACCGTCAAGTTCAGATATCTGGCGATCACAAGGCGGTGACCGGGCCCCTTTGTTGCTAATGCCAATATGAAAAGAGCGGCCCGTTTCGGACCGCTCTTGTTATTGTCATGGAACGACTGTTTTAGTTGCGTGTACCGCGGAGTGAGCGTGATACGCGTTTATCGCGAGTGTCGTTCCAGTTATTGGGGTTGGTGCGTGCGGCGGCGCCGGCTGCGGTGGCGTCGGAGCGTGGTACGAAGGCACCGGTGTTGCCGATGGGGCCCATGGGGTCGCCGCCGGGGCCAAAGGCACCTTGGCAGGCGCTAGCGCCTGGGACGCCATAGATGTTGGACATCATTTCCACAACGGCGCGTTCAACGACGGAGCGGACGGCGAGTTGGACGGGCTCTTGGCTACGGCCACCGACACCGAGGTCGAGGGTGATGTTGTCGAGGAACTGGAAATAGCCCAGACCGACTTCACGCCCGAGGATCTGCTGTTGGTAGGAGATTACATCGACGACTTCGAGGGTCTTGGTGTCGATAAAGCGCAAGTCGAGGCCGACATTCATGACATAGAGCTTGCCATTGACG
>JBEIEG010000054.1:0-11091 GCA_040383035.1 Hyphomonadaceae bacterium
TGAGCCTGCACGCTTGGCTGAAATTGATACCATGATTGGCAAGCTTGATCTTGCTTACACCGATTTCGCCAGCCGCCTGCGGGGGCATGATGCCCGCAGCCTAGAGATCGATATGCGCTTGCTCGACCAGTCTCTGGACGACGAATTCGCGCATAAGACAAAGGGCTAAGCGATGCCAAAGCCGCCATCTCGGTCGGACAAGCCGCGCCGTGGCGGGGCTGGAACCTCGTGGTGGTTGATTTTTGGGTCGTTGGCAGTCTCTTTAGCGCTTGGCGGCGCTTTGCTGGTGGAGTTCCGCTCTGGACCAATTGTGGCGGGTCTGGTGGCGCTATCGCTCTATGGCTTTCTGACGGTGGGCTTGCCGCGGTTCTTTCAGAATAAAGCTGGAGCTGATCTGCCCAGTCCGCCGATCCTTGATCCAAAAGATGACGATCCTCGCCACGCGCTTCTGTTTGAGGCCCATGAGCATATCATGGTTTTGCGCACGGCTATCCCGATCGTGCCACTTAACGTCGGCCACGTGCTCGACGCTTTAGCGCGCCACGCCTTGACCATTTTGGACACGGTGGCGAGCCATCCAGAAAAGCTAACCCCAATCCTACGTTTCTTCACCTATTATCTGCCAGCCACCGCTGATCTGGTGTCTGACCGCCTAAAGCTAGAGGCCCATGCCGGACAAGCCCGCTTGCAGGAAATCGACCATACACTCGGCCGCCTACAAGAGGCTTTCGCCAGCTTTGAACGCGCGGTGGTGGAGCCTGATTTGGCCTCGGTCGATCTGGATATGGAACTCTTGGACCGCGCGTTGAAGGATGATTTGGCACCGCGGTGAGGGTGGATCTCTGAAGAGGACTGCGCGCCATTAGGTGCGCAGCTTGTGCTGCGCTGTCCTTTTCTCGGGCTGGCTGAAAGACCACTTGGCACGGCTCCGGCACCGTCACGCTTTGGCGAGTTTTGGCCGAAAGGAGATGGTCTGCTTTGGAACACTCGCGTGCTAAAGCTGTCATTGTTGCTTATGAGCACGATAGTCGTGGCCGCAAATGACCACCCTTTGCGACTTAGGCTAGCTGTGGCCTAATTCAATTACTGGGCTGGTGACTTTGCTGATTTTCGCTCCGGTGTAGATGGTAGAATAGATTGGCTTGGGTGGGCGCGCGGCCTCATCGACATTACGGCGGACCCACGATCGCTCCTCCATTGATTGCAGGGACTGCGACAGGGCGCGATCCGAAATCGTTATGAGACGCCGCTTGATCTCTGTGAACTGACTTGGTGTGCCTAGCGTGGCTAGCACCGGTATTGTCCAGGACTTTCGAAGCAGGTCCTGATTTTCGTCTCCCGACAAGAGCTGGATTCTGCTTGCCAGCTCAGCCGCGACTCTTCCAATCGACGTCAGACGGAACTCCGGCCTCAACGGGTGGCCGTGGCCGGGATTCCGCTCCAAGAGACCGCAGCTGATCAAGTGATCGATGCTTTGCGCAAAGGCGGTTCTGCTAGCACCTGTCGCTATCAATAAGGGTGCTTGACGGCCTGGAACCCCATCATTCAAGCCTGCGAGGATTGGTAGCGCCCAAGCCCGCGAGGTGATGTTGACAAGCATTCTTATGTCCATTATTTATAGTTACTATAAAATAATTCGAAAGGAAAGCCATGTCACTCATCGATTTAGACAACACCATCACAATTGCGCTGTCGGTCAAGGACCGGCATGAAAGCGCGAAGTGGTATAAGGACATGCTGGGGTTCGAGTCTTTGTATCACGCCGATGAGGCCGGCTGGTCTGAGCTGCAGACTAATACCCCAGGGGTCACGATTGGCCTTGGCGAACACACCAAGCCAGCGCCGGGCAATTGCGTTCCAGTCTTCGGCATAGCCGATCTTGAAGAAGCGCGGCACAGGCTCGAGAAAGCAGGGGTAATGTTTGACGGCCCGACGGATGTTGTTGAGGGAATGGTCCAGACCGCGACCTTCTATGATCCAGATGGCAATGCGCTCATGCTTGCTCAAGACCTGACAGGCGGTTCTTGATCACGGCGTAATATTTTGAATTGCAGCGGAACTCCGTCAGATGGCCAGCTTGGCGTCATATCCATCTGACAAGCCCTAATGGCTTTGTGTTGATCGGCGTAGAGATTCGACCCCTGCCTTCTATCGAGATTGCCCTTTAATAGTGCGTCCGCCAATCTTGGATGGACCTGAAGTGTGCCCATTCCCCCACCAATTAGAGGTCCGCTTTGGAGAAGCCGCAAGGCCGCCATACTAGGCAATAGGTGGCGCAAAGCAGCCCCACCCCAAAACAAAACGCCCCCCTGCGCAGGCAGGAGGGCGGCTCAATCAGCGATGTCATAGCACCATGCGCGCTTAGGTGCGCGGTGCCATGACCATGGTCATTTGTTTGCCTTCGAGGCGGGGTTCGCTCTCCACCTTGGCAATGGTTTCAAAGTCGCGCTTGACCCGCATCAACAGGTCAATCCCCAGATGCTGGTGCGCCATTTCGCGTCCACGGAAACGCAGGGTCACTTTGACCTTGTCGCCTTCTTCGAAGAAGCGAGACATAGCGCGGGCTTTGACGTCATAATCATGATCGTCGATCATCGGGCGGAGCTTGATTTCCTTCAGCTCAACAACCTTCTGACGCTTGCGCGCTTCATTCTTCTTTTTCTGTTCTTGGAATTTGAATTTTCCATAATCGAGGATCTTCACCACCGGCGGGTTTGCAGTTCCTGCGATTTCTACGAGGTCGAGCCCAGCCTCTGTCGCGGCATCTAGCGCTGCAGCTAAAGGCATCTCGCCTTGCTTTTCGCCATTCTCGTCAATCAGAAGCACGCGCGGTGCGCGGATATCTTCGTTGATACGGGGGCCGTCTTTAGTGGGCGTTGCAGCCATAGGGCGTCTGATGTTCGTCTCTCCATAAATTACGCGGTGTGGTGCCGCAAATGCCTTTGTCCCGGGTTTCACCGGGCACATCTAGATAATGGATGTAAATGAACAATCCTTCAAGGCGTCATGATGTTTGTGCTTCAAGAATTGTCGGCGTTACTGCGCGTGCAGCGGCCAAAACATCTTGAACACAGATCGTATCGAAGTTGCGCGCGACCAAGCCTACGGTCGCTGTGCCACGCGGTGCGGCTTTTCGAACGCTGGTTTCGTTCGGGTTGATGATCGCCAATGTTGGCGCACCAGAGGCAGCCGCAATGATGGCCATATCGCCTTCAGAGCCAACGGCAAGAATGGATTGTCGTGCTAAACCAATGAATTGGAACACATCAAGACGGGCAACTAGGTCCAAGGCTTTAGGTGCAATTGCCCGAATCTCCACGGCCAATTCGATGGCAGCAGGCCCACCGACCAGAACAGGTTGAATGCCACCGGCCTCTAACGCCAGGGCCAATTCGCCATAGCGCGCTGTCGGCCAGCGCTTGGTGGGATCTGCTGTTGGGCCTTCAGGAGCTAGAAAGGCAAAGGGCTCACCAATGCCATGATGGCGGGGGGTAAGCTTGGTGTGATCCTTCACCACTGATTCGACCCAGTCGAGGTTGGGCAAGGGTGATAGACCCGGCGCAAAGCCCTCTTTTGGCCCGACACCGCAGGTCATCAATTGCTCTGCATGTCGGTCAAGCCGGTGCAGCGTAAGGCGCGTCCGGTCAACATGGGGGTGAGAGCAGCCGACAGCCCCACCCGACCAGTTGGGCTGCATGGGCCACAATAGCTTGAACAAGGCGTCGCTTTCCGCGCTATTGGTCAAATCATAGACCATGGCGTAGCGTTCTTGGTGTAAGGACCAAATGAACTTGGCTTTGTCGACAAGCTTGGTCTGCGGCCAGCGCACATCGACCCGGTCGACGAAAGGTGATTTTGATAGAAACCGCACATTGCCGCGCTGGGTCAACACGGTGATTTCGGCATCGCGGTGATGGGTACGCAACATGGCAAGCGGGGCCAGAGCCAACACCGCATCGCCTAAGCTCCCCAAAACAATAACTAAGATCCGCTCCGGGTTCACGTCCGTTCCTGTCACTTCTATGCTTCGACCAGCCGCTGGTACAGCGAAACTGTGGCCGCTTGTAGGGCGCGGGTCGTAAAGCGCGACCGCACCCGCATTGCGCCGGCAGCGCCCATCGCCGCCTTTTCCGCCGGTGACAGCGCCAAAAGTCGGCCTATACAATCGGCCAAGGCCTTATCATCCCCGGCAGGGCTCAGAAAGCCCGTAACCCCGTCTTCCACAGTTTCGCGCGCACCTCCAAGGTCCGAGGCAATGACGGCCAAGCCCATGGCTTGGGCCTCGGCTGCGGTACGGCCAAAAGCTTCTGGTTCAATGGAGGGGGTGACGGCGAAGTCAGCCAAGGAAAAGGCCGCTGGCATATCATTGCAATGGCCGACCATATGGACGTGCCCCTCAAGCTCCAACCGGCGAATTTCTTGTGCAAGCTCTGCCCGATAGCTGTCTCGGCCCTGCGGGTCGCCCACCATCAAACAATCAATCTCCACGCCTGCGCGCTTCAAATGCCCCAAGGCTTCCAACATAACCTTCTGGCCCTTCCAAGCTGTCAGGCGGGCTGGCAGAATGGCGCGCGGGCGCGGGCATTGGAGCGAGACACCCCACTGGCAGGCCAATTCTTCTTTGCGCTTGTCCGACACATTTTGGGGGTCAAAGGCGTCGACATCGACGCCGCGATAAATCACTTCGATTTTGTCAGGGTCAATCTTGTGCGCTTCAAGGACATGGTCACGCGTATAGCCAGAATTCGCGATCACACGGTCGCCGCGCGCCATCACGCTATTATACCAACGCTTCAGGCCCGATTTGGCGTTATAAATGCCGTGATAGGTCGTCACAAAAGGCGTCCTCGTGCGGCGCGCTGCTAATAGGGCGCTCCAGGCTGGTGCGCGCGAGCGGGCATGGACGATATCGACTTGCTCTTTCTCGATAATCTGGACGAGTTTGGACACATTGGACACAAAGACAGTCCAAGGGTTTTTTGAGTTTGCTTCGCCATGGATGTGTTTGGCCCCTAGCGCTTCCAAGTCCTGTACCAACCGACCACCGGCGCTGAATACCAAAGCACGGCCGCCGGCTTCGATAATGGCACTGGCGACTTCAACGGTCGTACGCTCAACGCCTCCTGTTGCCATTTCAGGCACAACCTGCAGGATGGTTTTGTTTTTTAGGGATGCTAAAGGGGGGAGGGGTGAAGACAAAATTCGCCTATTCCAGTAATTCCAGCCACGGTGTTCTTGCGTTTAGCTGAGAGACAGCTAATTGCCTACCCGAGCGCGCCACAATAAGTCGCGATCGTAAACAAATTCAGGGAGTTTCCAAATATGCAATTAGACAATTCAATCGCGGCTATCGTGACCGGTGGTGCCTCTGGTCTGGGCGAAGCCACAGCGCGCGCCTTGCGGGCACATGGCGTGAAAGTGGCGTTGTTTGATATGAATGTGGCACGTGGCACAGAAGTCGCTGCCGAAATCGGTGCCACCTTCTGTGAAGTCAATGTGACCAGCGAAGAAAGCGTGGACGCTGGCTTTGCCAAAGCACGCGCGGCCAATGGCCAAGAACGCATCCTCGTCAATTGCGCGGGAACGGGCAATGCCATCAAGACCGCCAGCCGCGATAAGAAAACGGGCGACATCAAGCACTTCCCGCTCGATTCCTTCAACATGATCATCCAGATCAATCTGGTCGGCACCTTCCGCTGTATCGCTAAGTCGGCCGCTGGTATGCTGTCCTTGGACCCATTAGAAGACGGCGAGCGCGGTGCCATTATCAACACGGCATCGGTTGCGGCCGAAGATGGCCAAATGGGCCAAGCTGCTTATTCGGCCTCAAAAGGTGGTGTTGTTGGCATGACCTTGCCAATCGCGCGCGATCTGATGGGCGAAGGTATTCGCGTCAACACCATCCTACCCGGCATTTTCAACACGCCTTTGATGAATGCAGCGCCCGATGCCGTCAAAGATGCTCTGGCCATGAGCGTGCCTTTCCCAAAACGTTTGGGCTTGCCGCATGAATATGCGCAATTGGCTTTGACCATGATCACCAATGGCTATTTCAACGGTGAAGACGTTCGCCTGGACGGTGCCATCCGTATGGCTCCGCGCTAAAACAAAACGCACCCGCTGGTCTTTAGGTCAGCGGGTGCCCTCTATCTCGCACGACGTACGCTTGGGCCTTGGTTAGGGCGCAGGGGCAGATGATGGGACTGGTCGGTGGCCAAGTTTTACCTGAAATTTTCCCTAGAATGGATGAATTACCCAAGAGTAATATCCTTTCACGGGATAGGTCGATCAACAAGCTACGGGTGAGCGTGCGCGCGACATGCGTCAGCGGCAAGGAAGCTGATTATTTCTGCGCCTAGCCACAATGGGGCAATTACCGAAGAGTAATAAGTGGGCGGCTTCAAAATTTGTCCAGTTCACGCAGGCAATTTTGCGGCTTTGGCCTTGCTGAACGACGCTAGAGCCCTGATGATGGGGCAAGCCTGCCCGTTTGTGAGGCAAGGCAAAAACAGTTTTGGGAGCACAACACATGACACTCGAAATCCTCGCAACAGGTTTGCAATTCCCTGAAGGCCCCGTGGTATTCGATGATGGCTCTGTCGTGTTTGTTGAAATCAAATCGGGTAATCTCACGCGCTATTGGAATGGCAAGACCGAGACCATTGTGCATTTGGACGGTGGACCAAACGGGGCAGCCCTTGGCCCTGATGGGGCGATGTATATTTGCAATAATGGCGGCTTTGCGTGGTCTGACTTTGGTGGCCTGATGGTACCGGGGCATGAGCCCGAGGATTATTCCGGTGGGCGGATTGAGCGGGTGGATTTGACCACGGGCAAGGTCGAGCGCCTGTTCGATACGATTGATGGTCATGCCCTGCGTGGCCCAAACGACCTCGTATTTGACCGCCATGGCGGCTTTTACTTCACCGACCACGGCAAAAGCCACCACCGCCACCGCGACTATGGCGGCCTGTTCTATGTCACACCCGGTGCTGCGTCGGCCCATGAGCTCTCGCACGGCTATACTTCACCCAATGGCGTGGGGCTCAGCCCCGATGGCAAGACCATCTATATGGCCGACACGATGGAAGGCAGGCTTTATGCCTTTGATGTCGCAGGCCCCGGGCAAATTGCCCCAGTCAGCCCATTCCGAGCAGCCCGTGTCGTCGGTCGCGTCGATCAATGGACCCTGTTTGATAGCTTGGCGGTAGAAGCTGACGGCACGGTGGCGGTAGCGACCCTGATTAATCCGGGGATCACCCGCATGAATCCTGAAACCGGTGCCCACACCCTTGTGCCCACCGACGATCTGATGACGACCAATATCGCCTTTGGCGGAGCCGATATGTGCGACGCCTATATCACCCTGTCCTCAACCGGCCGCTTGGCCAAAATGCGCTGGGATCGTCCGGGCTTGCGGTTGAATTATCAGGGGTGAGGGGGAGAGGGAGCCGAACAGCGGACAGCCAACTTTAAGAAATGTTCTCTGCTCACAACCGTCTTTTCAACGCCAACTTTCCAACGCCAACTGTCTGCAAACATCAATAGTGAAATTTGTCCCTTGGTCTGCTTTGCGCCACGGTCAGCCCCTGCGCCTTCTGTGCCGCCAGACCGATAGCAGCCATAACCAGTAAAGGCCGCTGAAGCCGAGCAGAGCGGTCATGGTCGTTCGGTCTCCAGAGCGGAGGAAATACTGCTCGCCATGGTCCGAGCGGCGCACGTAGATAGTCTGTCCAACGCTAGCCTGATAGGAGCGCCCGGTGGCATCGATGGTGGACCAGCCCATGACGGTGAAGGGAAAATCGCCCGGCTCGATGTCGGCGGTCTCGTGCGGCTTGCCGGTTTCAGGATCAGTGAAAGTGTAGCGCCAAGTGGAAGGGCCTTTGCCAAAGGTCGGCCGCTTTTTTTCCACGGCATCGAGCCTGACGGGAACTACGCGCCATTCGGCCACCTGACCTACGCGCCACAACTCGTATACCGCCGGGATGGGTAGGACGGCCGCGACTAGGAAGGAGGATAGTGCGGCGATGGAAACTGCAAGCTGACGGGCACCACCCACCTCGGCGAGCACATCGTGCAGAACTGTCTTGGGATCGACTGGGGATGTCATGCGCGCCAGTATAGCCGCGACTCTTTAAGCGTGCATGAAATTTGGATACGCCGCTTAGCGAATTGGCCTAGTGATAGGCCTATAGTCATCTGTAGATGCAGAGAATTCAGCTTTGCCCCCTAGCACGCCGTCCGCCCTTAATCGCTGACATCTGACCAGTCTAGCACTCAAGATTAAGGCCTATGTGCTGGCAGGCTCCAGCGCAGCAAGGCGTAAACGATAGGCTCGACCAATTGCTGGCAGCAAAATCAGAGGAATAACGCCAAAGATGACCGGCAATATGGCAATCGCCCAACGTAAGTTGGCTTCGCCGAACAGGTTGGTCGACAGCCAGCCCACCGTTGTAGGTCCAAGGAACAAGCCCGTGATATTGATCGCAACATAATAAAGCGCCACCACTTGGCCGCGCACGGATGATGGTGTGATTGCCAACAGCGCCAGCATCGCCCCAGCAGTTAGCATCGACAGGGGAATGGTACTTAGAATGTTCAGCGCCAACGTGGCCACTGGCATATTTACCAGAAACGGCAGAGTGCACAGCACAACCATCAAAATAAAGGCCCACATACTAACCTGATAAGGGGCATCAGACATGCCTTTGGCCTGCATCCGCATAATCAGCCAACTGGTCAAAACAAGTGAGCCGGGCCCAACGATCATCGTGCCGATACCATTGTAAAGCGCGTAAATTTCTGTCGGCCAACCATAGGCACGGTTAAACGCAGCAGGACCAAAACTACCTTGGCCATATGTGACTGTCGTCATGACGCAGACCAGCAAAATCACACCCAAATAGGCTTGCCAATTCCCGCCGATCAGACGCGCAGCATCGCGCACGCCATTACCTTCCTCGCCTTTGAGGGCAGGCTGACGCGGCGGTTCGGGCAGAAGCAGGAATATCAGTGCGACCAACAATCCCGGCAGACCGACGGCAACAAAGGAAAACTGCCACGGCTTTAAGTCGCCGAGAAGTGGCACGGCAATGGTGGTAGAGCCTTTGGCCCAGCTGATGATGCCCCAGGTCGCGATGGCACTTAACCCAACCGCTAGCGAGAGCGCAGCGGAATAAAAAGCAACGGGTCGTGCGCGCTTTTCTTCAGGAAAGCTGTCACCGATGAGCGACATGGCTGATGGGCTCAATACCGCTTCACCAATCCCGACTGCCATTCGGGCAGCGAACAATTGCCAGAAGCCGGTCACGAAGCCGGTCACAGCGGTTGCCAACGACCAAAAGGCAATACCGGCTGCGACCAAACGGGTTCGTTTGACGCGATCTGCCAGCCAGCCAAAAGGAAGGCCCATAGTCGCGTAGAAAATCGCGAAAGCTGGACCAATGACATAGCCTAACTGATCATCTCGCAAACCCAGATCTTGCTTGATCGGACCAATCAACAAGCCAAGAATGTTTCGATCTAGGTAAGAAAAAATGTATGCAATGGTCAGCATAACGGTTAGTGTCCAGCCTGCCCGCGCTGTTGGATAACGGTCCCCCATCATGCTTCTCCTAGAATTTTGTAGAGCACAACAAGATTGTCGTCAAAGTCGACAATCCCGATTTCGCGGCCGATGCGCCCATCGTTGGTGTGCAAAACTTCCTCATCATAGACGGTAAGACCTAAGGCGAGCGCGCCAGCAATTGCTGCATCAAGTTCGCCAATCTCCAGAACAATGGCAGACCTGCGAGGGTGGGGGACTGCAGACAAGGAAAGGTTGGCAACCTCAGTTAGCGCCATAACGCGCACTTGCGTATGTGTTGACAGCACGCAAAAGCGCATCACGGCTTCGGCCGGAATAGCGAACACCGAATAGGAGTAGCTCGTTGGATTGGGAGGCAGGATGTAGGTCACCTGAAAGCCCAGAACATCCTGATAGAAGGTCAACGCCCGATCCAAATCGGCGACAACATAATTCCCGCGCTGGAAGCGAAGACCCGTCATCGCCAATCCTTTGGTTCGCCGCGAACCGAGCAGCATTGCACACCCACATTTTGACCATAGTAAAGTTGGGCCAAGGCCTTGGGCATGTTTTCGAACCCCGTAATGATGTCTTGAACCGGCTTCAGCTTGCCTTCACGGATCCAGCCCGCCAGATCGGACATAACAGCGTCCCAGCGGTGTATGTGATTGTAAACAAAGAAGCCCTGCATGCGGCTATCGGTTCTTCGAAGTCTTGTATAATTGGCCAAAGCGAAGGGATCAGTGCGTGCATACTCGCTGATCGACCCGCACAAGACCACGCGCGCATGCATGCGTAGGCGCTCCATACAGGCTTCCAAAGTTTCTCCGCCGACATTGTCAAAATACAGATCAATGCCATCCGGCCTAAGCGCATCGAGCCGCTCGACCAGGTTTTCATTCTTATAATCGATTGCTGCAGAGCAGCCATGATTGCGCACAAAAGCGCATTTGTCCGCGCCACCAGCAATGCCAACGACATCGCAACCAACCACATTGGCTGCAATCTGGCTGACCATTGAACCAACACCGCCCGCAGCACCCGATAAGACCATGAGGTCGCCTTTTCGCGGATCGCCAGTTGGAAACAGGCCCGCATAGGCGGAGAGCCCCGTCATCCCTAGTACGCCTGACCCTAGCGCTGCTGGCAGGCCATTTTTTGGCATTGGGAAGAATTTTTCTTGCGGGGTCATTGCAGAGACTTTGTAAGTCTGCCAACCCATCTGGCCCTGTACGAGATCACCTTCGCGCCATTTCGGATTGCGCGACTTGATAATCTGGGCGACCCCACGGCCATGGATGACATCGCCGATGCCGAGCGGCACTTCGCCCGACGGGCTGCCTCCCATCATGTACATGCGCATGACGGGCGCAAGGCCAAGGTAATGTGTCTTAAGCAAGACCTGCCCCGGTTCAGGCTCGGGAATCGCACTCTGTGCCCAGCTGAAGTCGTCTGGTGTGACATTGCCCACCGGATGCCGCGCCACGCGCCAGCTGAAATTGGCGTCGTCATGGATGGACTTGCCA
>JBEIEG010000055.1:0-10969 GCA_040383035.1 Hyphomonadaceae bacterium
CATCTGTCCGCTTTGGATCAAGTGCGCGCGACGCTGACGATGTGGTTTAAAGACCAACCTAATTTGATCTTGGCCAAGATCGATTTGGCATCTTTGGGCGACACTGTAGTGTGGGAGGCATCGCGGGGCGGAGCGCTGTTTCCTCACATTTATGGCCACATTCCAATGTCTGGCGTCCAAGAAGTGATCGACTTGCCACTGCTAGCCGATGGTAGCCACGACCTTCCTGTGAGCTTCCCATGATCGACTTTTATGCCAAGGCCACTGAAGCTTTACGTGCGCTGCCGGCCGAGACCGCCCATCAAGTCACTATTGCTGGCCTGAAGACAGGCTTTGGCCCTAAGGCCAAGCCAGACCGTCCTGAAGACGCCGTGCAACTGGCTGGCCTCACCTTGCCCAATCGGATCGGGCTTGCTGCTGGTTTTGATAAGAATGCCGAAGTGCCCGACGCGATGCTGTCGGCAGGCTTTGGCTTTGTCGAATGCGGCACCGTCACGCCGCGCCCGCAGGCAGGCAATCCCAAGCCGCGTTTATTCCGCTTGGTTGAAGATCAGGCCGTCATCAATCGCATGGGCTTTAATAATGAAGGTCTCACGTCTTTTGTGAACCGCTTACGCGCCCGTGCACACCGGCCCGGCATTGTTGGTGCCAATATCGGGGCCAATAAGGACAGCGAAGACCGTATCGCAGATTATTGCGAAGGCTTGCGGCGCGTCTGGCTGCATGCCTCCTACATCACGATCAATATCTCCTCGCCCAACACACCAGGCCTGCGCGCGCTGCAAACCCGCGCCGCCCTAGAAGATTTGTTGGGTCAAGTCATGGCATTGGCAGAGGCGCAAACCCGGACACATGGCCGAAGACCTGTCTTCCTGAAAGTCGCCCCCGACTTGGACGAAGACGAAGTGCGCGCGATTGCCGAAACCGTGGTGGCGCAAAAGATTGACGCGTTGATTGTGTCCAACACCACGGTGGACCGCCCGGACTATCTGCAAGCCAAAGATAAGGGCGAACAAGGCGGCCTGTCAGGCAGACCCGTATTTGAGAAATCGACCCGCTTGCTCAAAGAGTTCAAGGGTGCACTTGGCAATGCTATGCCCTTGATCGGCGTGGGCGGGGTGGCATCTGCCGAAGATGCGCAAGCCAAATTCGAAGCAGGTGCCGATGCGATCCAGCTCTATACCGCTTTGGTCTTTGAAGGGCCGGGCCTTGTCCAGAAGATCAAGGACGGGTTGAGGGCAGGCTGAGCCCATGCGCCTCCTGCCGATCGTCCACCATCCCGACTACACGGCTGATACGCCAGACGGGCATCGCTTCCCGATGCAGAAGTTTGCGCGTCTGGCAGAGGTATTGCGACAAGACGGCCTGGTACCACACGGCTTTGTGACGCCAGAGCCAGTCGCGCGGGCGGACCTGATCCGCGCTCATACACCCGCCTATGTCGATGCAGTGTTGGGTCGAACTTTGGACCCAGCGGCCGTTCGGCGAATTGGCTTTAGCCTGACAGAACGCGTTGTCCTGCGCGCGCAATTGGCCACAGCAGGTACTCTTTTGGCGGCGCGCCTTGCGTTGCAGGAGGGCCTTGCTTGCAACAGTGCTGGCGGCAGTCACCATGCCCGTGCCGATCAGGGGGCAGGCTTTTGCGTCTTCAATGATGTGGCGGTCGCCGCCTCAGTTTTGCTGGCGGAAGGGCTTGTAAAACAGATTTTGGTGGTGGATTTAGACGTTCATCATGGCGACGGTACGGCCCTAATCTTTCAAGGTGAACCGCGCGTCTTTACGCTTTCCATGCATTGCGACGACAATTGGCCACTGGAAAAGCCACCTTCAGATTTGGATGTCGCGCTGCCCAAAGGGACTGGGGATGCTGGCTATCTGGCGGTATTAGATGATTGTTTGCCTGCCTTATTAGATCGGGTTCGTCCGGATTTGGTGTTCTATATTGCAGGCGTTGACCCGCATCAGGACGACCGTTTAGGCAAGCTCGCCTTGACCGATCAAGGTCTCATGGCGCGAGAGCGCCACGTGATCAATGCCGTACGCGGCCGCGCGATTCCTTTGGTGACGGCTCTGGGCGGCGGCTATGGTCATGATGTGGACGCGGTGGCCCGTCGCCATAGTCTTGTGTTTCATGCGGCAGCAGATTTTTTGGTGGGGTGATTGGTGGTGCCTTTGAATGGGCTTTCCAAGCGGAAGCACCCCTTCACCGGCTTCGCCGGAGCTTCCCCGCGAGCGGGGAAGCGGGAGCGGAAACTTTGGTGACACGCCGCTTCCCCATTTATGGGGAAGCTGTCCCGAAGGGACTGAAGGGGTTCAAGCGCAGAGCGGGGACCTCAACGGCCCTTGCAGCACAAGGTCCCGGATCGGCTTTCGCCGTCCGGGATGACAATGTGAATTTGGCCTAAACCTTACTCAGCCGCGACCGCGCCATAGCCCATGACGGCTTTGACTTCGAGGAACTCTTCGAGGCCGAAGTCGCCCCATTCGCGGCCATTGCCGGACTGCTTATAGCCACCAAACGGTGCGACCGTGTCGGTGCTGGCGCCGTTGATGTGGATCATGCCGGCGCGGATTTGCTTGGCGACCGAGCGGGCATGGTCAAGGTTTTCGGATTGGACATAGCCCGACAGGCCATAAACCGTGTCATTCGCCATCGCGACGGCGTCAGCTTCGGAATCGTAGGGGATCATCGTCAGCACGGGGCCAAAGATTTCTTCGCGCGCGATGGTGGTGTCATTGGTATCGCTGACGAATACGGTTGGGCGCACGAAATAGCCCTTGTTGAAGCCTTCAGGGCGACCCATGCCGCCGGCCACCAGAGTGGCTTCTTTCATGCCGATTTCGATCAAGGATTGGACCTTCTCGAACTGCCTTCCATTGGCCAAGGGGCCCATGGCAAAGCGCTTGTCGCCAGCAGGGTCCGCCACAACAACCGATTCTGCGGTCGCTTTGGCTACAGCGGTTGCTTCGCCGAGCTTTGCGCGCGGCACGAACATGCGGGTTGGCGCATTGCAGGACTGGCCCGAATTGGTCATGACTTGCATGACGCCCGAAGAAACAGCCTTTTGAATGTCGGCATCTTCGAGAACGATGTTGGGCGACTTGCCACCGAGTTCTTGCGCGATGCGCTTCACAGTTGGCGCAGCACTCTTGGCGATTTCGATGCCTGCGCGGGTCGAACCGGTGAAGGACACAAAGTCGACTTCGTCATGGGTCGACAAAACGCTGCCAACACCTGGACCATCGCCATTGACGAGGTTGAACACGCCCTTGGGCACGCCAGCTTCGTGAATGATGTCGGCCAAGATCATGGCGTCGAGCGGGGCGAGTTCGGATGGCTTCAACACCATGGTGCAACCAGCAGCCAAAGCAGGGCCAACCTTGCAGCCGATTTGGTTCATCGGCCAGTTCCAAGGCGTGATCAGGCTGCATACACCAATCGCTTCATAGCGAATGCGGGTGTTGCCGCGCGAATGCTCCCAGGTGAATTCTTTCAGCGCATTCAAAGCACCCATCAATTGGCCGAGGCCAGCTGGGGCTTGGGCGGCTGTTGCCAGCCACATGGGCGCGCCCATTTCTTGGCTGATCGCATGGGCGATCTCGGGCAGCTTTGCCGAATAAAGCGCAATGATCTTTTCCAACAGCGCAATGCGCTCATCATGGCTGGTTTCGGAGAAGGCGGGGAAAGCGGCGCGTGCGGCGAGGATGGCCTTTACCGCGTCTGCTTCACCACCCAAAGAGATGACAGCAATGGCTTCTTCCGTTGCCGGATTGATGACATGGTGATCGCGCGGCGTGACCGGATCAACCCAAGCGCCGTCGATGTAAAATTGTTTGCGTTCAATCATGGCAGACTCCCTTTTGCGTCTCTCAACCCCGTTGATCGGAGCTTGTGCGTAGCGTCCCCTTCATACCAAGGTCCACGCGACATGGCGAGGGACCTACACATGAAATTTATAGCCCCGAACGCAAAAGGGGTGTGGGCAAGTTAGCCTAGCGACGGCGCAACGATCCCATAAGCCCGCGCATCAATTCCCGCCCAATGGTGGAACTGGCTTGGCGCACCATGGTTTTCATCGCGGTCTCGGCCAAACTCTGACGAGACCGGCCAGAGCGACCGCGTGAGGTACCAAAAATCGCCTCCATGATCCCACCACCATCGTCTTGCTGTTCTTCCACTTGACGGGTGGACTTGGAGCGTGCGGGCTCAGGCTGTTCTAACTCGGCTTGTTGGGCTTCAAGTTCTGCAGCTTTGCGCTCCAAGATTTCAAATGCGCTGTCGCGGTCAACCACGGCATCGTAACGCGGGCCGATAGGGCTTGCAGAAATTACGCGCGCACGAGCCTCGGGTGAGCAGGGACCAACTTGGCTCAGCGGGGGACGGATAAAGGTTCGTTCCACAATCGTCGGGATACCCTTCGCGTCGAGCGTGGAGACCAAGGCCTCGCCCACGCCCAAGGCCGTGATCATATCTTCAGTCTTAAAGCCTGGATTGGGCCGGAAGCTCTCGGCAGCAATGCGGACCGCCTTTGTCTCGCTCGGCGTATAGGCGCGTAGTGCGTGCTGAACCCGATTACCCAATTGCGCGAGGACGGTTTCTGGAATGTCTTGCGGGTTCTGGGTAACGAAATAGATACCCACCCCTTTAGAGCGGATTAGGCGCACCACTTGCTCGATGGTGTTCAGAAGCGCCTTTGGTGCGTCTCGAAACAATAAATGGGCTTCATCAAAGAAGAACACCATTTTCGGACGGTCCATATCGCCAACTTCTGGCAATTGCTCGAACAATTCCGACAGCATCCAAAGCAGGAAGGTCGAGTATAGCGTTGGGCTCTGGACCAAACGATCTGCCGCCAGAATATTGACGATACCTTTGCCGGATAGGTCAGTCCGCATGAAGTCACGCAGATCGAGCGCAGGCTCACCAAAGAAGCCATCGGCTCCAGCTTGATCCAATTGCATGATCTTACGCTGAAGCGCAGCAATCGATTGGGTTGTCACTAGGCCATATTTCTTCGACACGACGCGGTCGTTTTCGGCCATGAAATCGAGAATGGCCTTGAGGTCCTTCATGTCGAGCAGGAATAGGCCTTCTTCATCTGCCATTTTGAAGGCGACCGCTAACGCACCTTCTTGCGCATCGCTGACTTCCATCAGGCGAGCGAGCAGGGTAGGGCCCATTTCTGAGATCGTGGTGCGAATGGGATGACCCTTCTGACCGTAGAGATCCCAATACACGACCGGAGTGGACTCGCTCTTATAGTCGGTCAGACCGATTTGCTCGGCGCGCGCTTTGAATGGGGGCGAGGGTTCCCACGATTGGCTCATACCCGATAGGTCGCCTTTGATATCAGCGGCAAACACCGGCACACCCGCCCGCGAAAATCCTTCAGCGAGGACTTGCAGCGTTACGGTCTTGCCTGTGCCGGTCGCACCAGCGACCAAGCCGTGACGGTTGGCCCGCTTCAACAAAAGCTCAATAGAGGCAAGCGGCTCGCCACCGGCACCGATCAGAATGGACTCACTCATGGGTTACACCAAATCCTTCTAAAGGCTCGAGAAAAAGGCTTCGCATCACCTTATTGCGGTCCGATTGGCTTGTTAAGGGCGACGGCGGGAATTTAACCGGTCACCAAGGGTCCAATCAGGCCAACCGCGGCGGCAATGGTCAGAACTCCAAGCAGATTCAACACAAAACCAACGCGCAGCATCTCAGCCTGTTTAGGGGCTCCGGTTGCATAGGCGATGGCATTGGCCGCGGTTGCAATCGGCAGCATGAAGCCAAAGCTAGCGGCAAAGGTCGCAGACGCCCCGATCAAAAAGGCATCGCCCCCCGACCCCGCTACCATGGCTGTAAGTACGGGCAACATGGCCGTCAAAGTTGCGACGTTTGAGGCAAGCTCTGACAGAAACACTGTCGCGGCTACTAGGATCAAGACCACCAAAAGGATGGGCAAGGTGCCAATGCCAGCCATATGGTTGCCGATAAAGGTCGACAGGCCTGTCGCTTCCAAGGCAGCCGCCATCGATAGGCCACCGCCAAAAAGAATGGCGATGCCCCAGGGGATGCGCTCGGCTACCTCCCAGCCTAAAAGGGCCTTATTGGGTTCGGCCTTGTCGCCTGCTGGCACAACAAATAGCGCAACAGCACCCAAAATTGCGATCACCATATCAGTTAGGCCTTGTAGGCCAGGCAGTTTGCTCAACGGTTCGCGTAAGATCCAAGCTAGGGCGACCGTCAGGAAGATAACCAGCACGCGCGCTTCCTTCGGGCTCATCGGACCTAAAGCTCGCGCTTCGGCAGCGATGACTTCGCGGGCGGTATCATCACCCAAATGGGCGGGAAGGCGATAGACGATCTTGGTCAGGATCAGCCAAGTCAAGGGCACCATCACCAAAATGATGGCGACACCAATGGCCATCCACTCCGGGAAGCTCAGGCCTACCCCATTGGCGTCCAGCCACTTGGCTCCGATCAAGTTAGTGGGCGATCCGATAGGGGTACCGACCCCGCCAATCGACGCGCAATAAGCCACACCCAAAACACAAGCGGCCATGAGTCTCCGTCGTTCCGGGCCTGCAGGTGCCGCTGCCGTGCAGACCGCCAAGGCAATCGGCGTCATCATCAAAGCGGTGGCGGTATTTGAAATCCACATCGACAACAAAGTAGTTGCGATCATAAACCCACCGACAATGGCAGCTGGGCTTGAACCGACAGCGGACAAGACATGGATGGCGATGCGGCGGTGTAGGCCGGATTGTTCAATGGCAGCAGCAATCATAAAGCCGCCAATGAATAAAAAGATGATTGGGTCGGCATAAGGTGCCGCGGCATCAACCGGCTTTAAGACGCCAAGCAAAGGCAAGACGCCCAGCGGCAGAAGGGCAGTTGCGGCAACGGGGATTGCCTCACTCACCCACCAGATGATCATCAAAGCCAAAAGGCAAAGGGCTTTCCAAGCCTTCGGATCGAGGCCCTCAGGGGCGCCAACCCAAAGCATGATCGCCGCGACCACAAGCCCCAAGACAAAGCCGATCTTCTGGCCAACACCAGATGTGCCATGACCTTCTTCAAAATCTGTCTCATGGGCCGGTTGCGGCATTGGGTTTCCTCAAATGTGTTAAGCGTGATGACTGATAGTCAGGGTTTTGAGGCCTCGACAAGTACGGGCGGTCTTGGCAGAGGTGAGCCATGACATACAAAGACTTTATCGCCCGTGGCCAGTTGGCAGCCTCTGTTTCCTTATCAACTCTTTTGCTCGATCTGGCGCGTCACAAACGCTTGAACTTTCAGTGCGGCGGTTTGCATTTCGATTTTTCCCGCGCCCTTCTCAGCCAAACGGATTTAGACGCCCTCGTCCTCCATGCCCAAGAAATTGGAGTCGAACAAGCACGATCCGATCTTTTTGCCGGCAAAGCAATCAATGTGACCGAGGATCGCGCTGTCATGCATATGGCGCTTCGCCAGCCTGACCGAGACTTTATGGCCAAGGGTGAAGCGATCAGCGCGGCCGTGCGCGTTGGCCGGGCTGCGGCAACCGCTTTTGCTAATGGCGTTCGCGATGGATCGATTGCGGCCACGGATGGTCGCCCGTTCAAGTCGATCGTCCATATCGGGATCGGCGGATCAGACCTCGGGCCGCGACTTGTTTATGAAGCTTTGGCCCCAACAGTTGGCAGCGACATCATTTTGCGCTTTGCCGCCAATATCGAGCCCGGAGAATTAGCCGCAGCGCTCGTTGGACTCGATCCGCGCGAGACCTTGATCCTGTGCGTGTCGAAGACCTTCACCACGCTAGAGACTTTGGAAAATCTGAAAGCCGCACGCGCTTGGCTTCAGGCCGCCATTGGTCCAAATGATAGTGCCCATTTGGTTGCGATCAGTGCTGCACCTGAAAAAACCAAGGCAGCAGGCTTTAGGCCTGACCGCGTCTTTGACTTTAAAGAATGGGTGGGCGGTCGCTTCTCTCTGTGGTCGGCCGTCGGCCTTTCGTGTGAAATCGCCTTGGGCCCAGAAGTCGTGGCCGAGATGCATGCCGGGGCCGCCGCGATGGACAATTTGTTTGAGGCCTTGCCACTAGCAGACAACCCCGTTGTTATCGCCAGTCTGATTGGCTGGTGGAATCGCACCTGCCTAAAGTTCAAAAGCCGTGCCGTCATTCCCTATGCCAAGCGCTTGCGCCTGTTGCCGCAATTCCTGCAGCAATTGGAGATGGAGTCGAATGGCAAGTCGGTCAATCTAGATGGAGAGGGCGTTGAAACGTCCGGCCCCGTTGTTTGGGGTGCTGAAGGCACAAACGCCCAACATGCCTTCTTCCAGCATCTGCACCAGAGCCCCGATGTCACCCCGGTTGAGTTTATCGCCATCGCGCAAGATGACGAAAATGCGCCGGTTCGCACCCGCATGACCTTAGCCAATGTCTTAGCCCAAGCTGAGGCTCTCACCCATGGCAAAAGCTTGGCTTCGGTCATCGAAACGATGCAAGCCGCAGGTGCGAGCGCGGAGCAAATTGCCGCCATCGCGCCACACCGGGTTTTCAAAGGCAATCGCCCGTCCAGCTTTGTTCTGATGGATCGTCTGAGCCCCGCTAATTTCGGGGCCTATCTGGCCTTCTGTGAGCACCGCACCTTTGTTGAAGGCAAGCTATGGGGCGTCAATTCCTTTGACCAATGGGGCGTGGAACTGGGCAAAGTGATTGCCAGCGAGATCGATCTTGATCTGCAAAATGGCCCAAGCGACCGCCGTGACCCTGCCAGTGTAGCGATGATTGAGCGGATCCGTGCTTTGCGGGCCTAGCCGAACATGACTTTCGCGGCCGCAGCTTTTACCGGCAACGTCTCAATCCCCGCATCCTTAAGGGTTGTAATCACATCCTCAAGATTTTGCGGCGTGCAGCCATAGTCGGATGGGTCTGGCCCCACATCATGGGTGAAGAAGATAATCCACGCGTTGCGCTCTTTGGCCTCGGCCACGAGATCGCGGACTTGGCCGATATCGTGCTGGCGACGCTCTATCCCAATGGCGCGCAACTCTGAGAAATCGACCCGTCCCGAATTCAGGCCGCGATAGACGCCCCGGCAGGTAAAGAACTGGCGCGCATAAAAAGCTTTGGCCGCCAAACTCACCGCACCATAGGGATAGGCAAAGCTGGTCATCATCACGTCACCCAGCGTGTCGCGTATAAAGTTCGCATTGGCTTGCCGATCTCGATCGCGTGCGGTGTCCGATAGCTTGGTGACAAAGGGGTGGGCAAATGTGTGACAGGCTATCTCATGGCCCGCTTGGTGTAGGGCCAAAAGGTCATGCGCTTCATGCTGGGCTCGGTCTTCAAAGGTCTTCCCGGTATGGCCCCCACACACGTAGAAGGTACCTTGGATTTCAGCGCGTTCTAGAATAGGCGCGCCGACGCGAGCAGCCGAAAACGGAATGTCGTCAAAGCTAATCGAGGCGACTGCTTGGGTCAGGCGCGACTGGATTGGGTTTAATGGGATGGCGCGGGTTATGGTCCCTTCGATGCGCGTCAGAAGTCTGGATGCCATAGCTACACAACCTCCGTGTTGAGCGCAGGAACCGGTTCATCCGTGGATTGTTGCACGCGCACAATGTCACTACCCTCAAAGCCAGCGGGTAGGCTACGCCGCAATAGGCCCTGGCTGTCATCGGTCGAGTCCAGTGTGAACCCTAAGCCCAAAAATAAGTCCAAGGCGGGGCTATTTCGGGCCGCCTTTTTGTACGAAATGGACAGCCCTTGTGCCCCAGCAGCTTCACAACGTGATGCCAGCCAAGCGAAGAAAGCCGCTTCAACACGTTTGCGCTGCACACGGCAGCTCATAAAGAAGTCTTGGATATGCCCAGTCTGCGGGGTGCCATAGGCAAAGCCGATCAGGCCGTAATCGCCAAAGCGATCGGCACAGCGCAGGATCCAAGCCTCAGCACCATTTGCGCTTGCCAACATGGCCGCGACATCGTCGCGACTATAGCGGGTCGCCGCAATATTGAGCTGGTTGGTGCGCTGCGACAATTCATGGACCCGCTCAGCATCCTCTGTCGTTAAGCGGGCCACGTTCAAAACGAGATCACAACCGCGCAGGAAGTGGTCCATGTCGCCAGCAGCAGATTCAGCCGCCAGAGTGCGCGCGGCCTCCACCGCATATAGGGCGCGCCGGCCTCGGCTTTCCGGCGTAACGGGTACGTCAAATTGTGGGCGCTCAAGCAGGGTAAGCGCTTCGGTATCAGCCAGTACAGTCACAGACGGATGGGCTTCACTAACTTCGCCGCGTTCAAACGGCTGATCGTCGATGAAGACAAAGGAGTCGATCCCGAGATTGAGCGTCTCTGCAATATGAGACAAGGCCGCACTTTTCGGCCCCCAACTGATTTGCGGGGCGAGCATGAAATCGAGGAGCCCATGATGGGCGAGTGCCGCCATTGCCTCGTCATAATTATTTTTACTGGCGACCGATTGCAGAATGCCACGCACGTCTAGTGCTTCGATCATCTCACGGATGCCGGGCTTTACAATTACGCCCTCTGGCCCGTCCTCGAGCAAGATGCCGTCCCAGATCGTATGGTCGAGGTCCCAGACCACGACTTTGGCTTTGGTGGCTGGCATGTTTGGCGCGGATGGAAGTGTCACCGCCTGTGTCCAAGTCACAAAGTCACACAGGCCCAAAAGGACCTCAAGGCCCTTTGCCTCCCCAACTGGTTCAATCTGGACCAGATAATCTTGGGCAAGGTCAATGGTGCGCGCAATTTCTGCAATGGGGATGGATATCCGGGTCCAGTCTGAGTTCAATGAAAACTGACTTTGGAATAGGGCAGGATTGGTTTTGTCGACGGGGACCATGGTCAACGTGAAAGTTATTGCCTTGGCAGAAAGCGCTGCACCTTCGATCAGAAATGCATCGAACGAGCCATGCACGCCTCGACTCGTCTCGATATGGCCTGCAGTGCGTTGACGCGCTTCCC
>JBEIEG010000056.1:0-10807 GCA_040383035.1 Hyphomonadaceae bacterium
ATTCCAGCCAACGCGGTTGGGGCTCCACCCACCCCTTGTGCGGCGAGATCCGCATGGGTGAAGTCAGTGTCGGCTTTACACCTGATGAGTTGGGCTTTGAAATTGAGTTGGCAGACTTGCCGATGACCGAATGCATCATGCTGTCAGGCTTTGCAGGCTCTGCCGAGCAGGCCCCGCAATATACCCGCGGCTATGGCCTGACCTTTGGCCACAATGAACGCAAAGCAATGAGCATGTCGATTGTTGACCGCGCGCTTCGTGGCCGTGAGTTGGGCGAAGAAGGCCAAGCACCCTGTCAGGATGAGGAGTTTGTGCTCTATCACTCCGACGTGGTGGAAGCGTCAGGCTTCGTCCAGCACCTCAAACTGCCGCATTACGTCGACTTCCAAGCTGACCTTCAATTCTTGCGTCGTCTACGTCGGGAGTTCTTTGACGCCAAAGCAAAGGCCTTGGCAGAGCAAACAGCGCATATGAAGGAGGCCGCGGAATGACCGCTACTGAAGCACCCGCGCGCCCAAATGCCGCGCCAGAAGACCGCTATTACACCTACGCCTATCTAGATGAGCAGACCAAGCGGATGATCCGCCGCGCTATTTTGAAGGCTTTGGCAATACCCGGCTATCAAGTCCCCTTTGGCTCGCGCGAAATGCCTGTGCCGTATGGTTGGGGTACAGGCGGTATCCAGTTGACCGCAGCAATCATTGGCCCTGAAGACGTTTACAAGTGCATTGACCAAGGGGCCGATGATACCACCAATGCCGTCTCCATCCGCCGGTTTTTCGCGACAGTGGCCGACGTCGCCACAACCGAAGACACCAGCGAAGCGACGATCATCCAGTCGCGCCACCGTATCCCTGAGCAGCCCTTGGCGGATGGCCAAATCATGGTGTTCCAAGTGCCGCAGCCCGAACCTTTGCGGGGCTTGGAGCCACGTGAAACCGAGACACGCGCGATGCATGCTTATGCCGAATATGGTCTGCAATATGTCTCGCTTTATGAAAATATCTCCGCCTACGGACGGATTGCGGCCACCGCTGGCTATCCGGTGATGATTGATGAGCGCTATTTGATGAGCCCATCGCCAATCCCCAAGTTTGATAATCCTAAAATGCACATGAACCCAGCAATCCTGTTGTTTGGCGCCGGTCGTGAAAAGCGGATCTATGCGGTCCCGCCCTTCACGCGGGTGCGTAGCTTGGATTTCGAAGACTATCCGTTTGAGACACAAAGCTGGGACGAGGTTTGTGCCCTATGCGGCGCGAACGACTCCTATCTCGACGAGGTCGTCCTCGACGACAAAGGCGAGCATATGTTTGTCTGCTCCGACAGCCATTATTGCGCAGACCGCCGCGAGAAGGGTCATGCAGGCCCGATGGCCGGCCATGCCCTCGCACACATTGAGACCGAAATCGCGGCAGAGGAAGTGTAGCCATGACTGAAGTTTTAGATCGGCCGACCTCTTCCAAATCCGACGGCGCAGTGGAACCGCTTTTGCGGGTCTCGAACTTGACCAAATATTACGGCCATGTCGCCGGTTGCTTGGATATCAGCTTTGAGATGCGGCCCGGTGAAGTTCTCGGCATCGTAGGTGAAAGCGGCTCCGGCAAAACCACCCTTCTGAATTGTATTTCCGGCAAGCTGGCCCCCACGTCTGGGTCCATTGCCTTCAACTCCCGTCGTCATGGCTTGGTCGACATTTATGATTTGTCTGAGCCAGACCGCCGCCGCATGCAGCGCGAAGATTGGGGCTTTGTGCATCAAAATCCACGCGACGGCCTAAGAATGCGCGTTTCAGGTGGTGCCAATGTCGCTGAGCCATTGATGAACCTCGGTCGGCGCCATTATGGCGACATGCGTCAAGCGACCATGGACTGGTTGAGCCGGGTTGAGCTTGATCTGGGTCGGGTTGACGATAAGCCACGTAACTTCTCCGGCGGCATGCAACAGCGCATTCAGATTGCCCGCAATCTGATCCACAACCCGCGCCTTGTCTTCATGGACGAGCCGACTGGCGGCCTAGATGTCTCCGTACAAGCACGTTTGCTGGACTTGTTGCGCGAGCTGGTGCGTGACCTCGGGCTCGCTGCGATCATCGTCACGCACGACATGGCTGTCGCCCGCCTGATGGCGGATCGCTTGATGGTGATGAAGGGCGGTCATGTGGTTGAGACGGGCCTTGCCGATCAAGTGCTCGACGACCCGCAACATCCCTACACCCAATTATTGGTCTCAAGTGTGCTGCAAATCTAACGCACCCTTAGTTCCATCCTCTTTGGCCTTTGTTTGAAGCGATCCTCCCATGACCCAAGAAGCCGCCATTCGCGTCGATGATCTCAGCAAGATTTTCACCCTTCATAATCAAGGTGCCACGTCGATTGGCGTCTTTGAAGCCCTCAAACTGGAAGTCATGCCGGGCGAGTGCGTGGTTCTGGCAGGTGAATCCGGTGTCGGGAAGTCGACCCTGATGCGGACGATCTATGGCAATTATTTGCCAAGCTCGGGCGGCGTTTTCGTCCTGCATGATGGTTCGCCTGTCGACATTACTAAAGCACCACCCCATCAGGTTCTGGAGATCAGACGACGGACATTAGGCTATGTCAGTCAGTTCCTACGCGTGATCCCGCGTGTTTCAACGCTTGATCTCGTCATTGAGCCGCTTCTTGAAAATGGTGTCGAGCTTGAAGAAGCACGTGAGCGGGCAATCACACTTCTGCAAGCTTTGCGTTTGCCGGAAGCCCATTGGGAGCTGCCGCCGTCAACTTTCTCTGGCGGGGAGCAACAACGCGTCAATATCGCACGAAGCTTCATTCGCGAATATCCGGTCCTTTTGTTGGATGAGCCAACAGCGTCGCTCGATGCCGCCAATCGCGCCATCGTTGTGGAATTGATCAATGCGGCCTTGGCCAAGGGTGCCGCCATGGTCGGCATTTTCCATGACCATGATGTGCGCGACGCGGTGGCAACGCGCTTGTTCAATGTGTCGGAATATAAGGCCGCGGCCTAAGTTTCAGTGAAGTTGAACCTTTCAGGTGGAGGCTTTTATGCAAACCAGTTTGTTCTCAAAGCGCGTCGTCACACCCGAAGGCGTATTGGCCGCACAGGTACAGATTGAGGACGGTCTTATTGTCGCGATTGTCCCAAGCGAGACGTCCTCAACGCCGGGTGCACAGGACTTGGGGGATGACTTCCTCATTCCGGGCCTTGTCGACATTCATACCGATAATCTGGAAAAGCATTATCAGCCACGCCCGGGTGCGCGCTGGGATAGTCTGGGTGCAGCCTTAGCTCATGACGGCCAATGCATCATGGCAGGTATCACGACCGTCTTTGACAGTCTTAGTCTGCATGGTCGCAAAGACGGCCTAGACCGCAAAGAAGCTTTAGCACCGATGATTGCGGCTATGGATCAAGCAGGTTCTGAAGGTTTGCTGCGGGCAGAGCATTTGCTCCATTTGCGTTGTGAGATCACAAACCCTGAGCTTTTGAGCTTGGTTGAACCCCATCTCGACAACCCCCGGCTCAAGCTGCTTTCGGTCATGGATCATACCCCCGGCCAACGCCAGACGGCCGACCTCAATCGCTTCAAAGACCGGCTCGAAAAGGCCGGTACAGCAAAGGAAGAAGTGGCTTCCATGCTGGCCACCGAGACCAATTGGCGCGACCCTTCTGCTGGGCCGAAAAACCGCGAGACGATTGTGGCTCTGGCCCAAGAGTATGGCATCGCATTGATGAGTCATGATGATGCGACGATTGATCATGTCAACGAAAGCCACCAAGATGGCTGTGTCGCTGCTGAGTTCCCGGTCAGCCTAGATGCGGCCAAGCGCGCCCGTGAACTCGGCTTGCTCAATGTGATGGGTGGCCCAAACTTTGTCCGCGGTGCCTCTCACTCTGGCAATTTAAGTGCGCGAGCCTGCGCGGCAGAAGACTTGTTGGACATTTTGTCGTCAGACTATGTGCCATTGTCGATGATCCGGGCAGCTTTCATGTTGGCAGAGGCCCCGTTCAATTGGCCGATCCAACGCGCAATCGATACAGTAGCCAAAAATCCTGCCCATGTCTGTGGATTGACCGACCGCGGCGAGATTAAAGTGGGGCAACGGGCCGATATCGTTCGGGTCTATCTTTCGCCCAACGGTTGGCCCATTGTGCGCTCGGTTTGGCGTGAAGGACAAGCAGTGGGATGATCCCCCGTTACGCGATTTATTATGCGCCCTCAGCGGCGCACCCTATGAGCGTGGCCGCGTCTGCTTGGCTTGGGCGTGATGCATTCACCAACGCAGTCTGTGATCGACCGGACCTTGTCGGCCTTGACGGGATCGATCTCGACCAATTAACCCAAGACGCGCGTCACTATGGCTTCCATGCGACGTTAAAAGCGCCTTTTGAGTTGCACCCTGAACATGATGAGGCGGGCCTTCTGTCAGCCTTTAGCGCGCTCACCACCCGCCATGCGCCGTTCCAAGCGGACATTCAGGTCGCGGCTCTGGGGCCATTCTTAGCTTTTGTGCTGGCCGAGCGTTCATCGCAGATGCAGGCGCTGCACCAAGATTGCGTGGTTGCGCTCGATGGCTTCCGTGCGCCCTTGAGTGAGTTTGACCTCAATCGTCGCTTACATGCGGGCATCAATCCACGTCATGAAAGCCAATTACGGGAATATGGCTATCCCTATATTTTTGATGACTTTCGCTTTCACATGACGCTGACAGAACGCATTTCCGATCAAGCGATCCGGGCCCAAGTCTTGGCGGTCTTGCAAGACCACTTCCAAGACTTTGCCGGCCCGCATGACTTCGAAAGCTTGGCTATCTTTAAGCAAGAAGCCCGCGATCAGCCATTTACGATCCTAGACTTAAAGGCCCTGACGGGACCGGGCGTTTAGCCACCCATCATCTTGGTGCGAATGTTCAACTGACCAGCAAGGCCTGCCATGCGATGGACTTCGATGGCCTGATAGTCGGGCGATTGCACCATGGCCAACATGGCGGCGCGGGAGGGGTATTCGGCAATCGCCACCATGTCCCACAGCTCTTCGACTTGGCCCAACATCAGATCGGTGACCATGCCGGAAAAGCGCGCTTTGCCGCCAACCGCTTCAACACATGCCACTACAGCCATGCCATAGCGCATATAGGCTTCACGGCCGGTCAATTCAGGCTCTGTGCCGTCGGGATAAGTTGCCTTCTCCTTAAACTTCAACAGGTTGACCATGCAGAATGGCCCGTCTTCTTCGCCGCCAAAGAAGGCTTTTGCACGTTCTGGGCTTGGGAAAACTTCATTGGTTACATTCATGGTTTTACAACTTTCAAAATAGAGGAAACAAAGCCCGCGGGATCATCTTCCTGGATGAAGTGGCCCCCACGCAGCGTGGTGTGGGGTTGATAGGCCGTGCCGGGGACACGGCCCACGAAGAGGCGCTGTCCGCCGCGTGTGACGGGATCGCCGTCGCTAAAGCAGCAGAGAAAAGGCTTTTCCCAAGTGTCTAAGACTTTCCAAGCTTCTAGCTGGTCCGGAACTGCCACATTGTCCCCGATGGGCACAAAGGACGGGAAAATGCGGGCTCCTGCTTTATAGCGGGAGTCGGGGAAGGGCGCGTCATAGGCGGCAATCTCAGCAAGCGATAGCCGACGCTTGGTGCCACCCTGAACAATCTTGCCAATCGGGAAGACCGGGCTGAATTGGGAAAAGGCACGCCAAATCTTAAAGGCTGTGGGGCCGCGCTGTCCTGCTGGAAGGCCGCCATTGGAGAGAACCACCCCAGAAAAGCGTTCCGGCATTTCGGCCAACAGGCGAAGTCCAATCAGTGATCCCCAGTCCTGACAGACCAAGGTGATATTCTTCAAATCCAAGGCCTCTAGCCATTGGCGCATCCAAGCGACGTGGCGGGCATAACTATAATCCTGCTTTGACGCTGGCTTGTCGGATCGACCAAAACCGATCAGGTCTGGGGCGACTGCACGGAGGCCCTCTGCAACAACGGGACCAATCATATGCCGGTAGAGGTAACTCCAGGTCGGTTCACCATGCAGCATCAACACAATCGGAGCGTCGCGCGGCCCTTCGTCGACATAATGGACGCGCATGGGCGTCTGGGTTTCAGGGTCCTTGATGGTCAGGTAGTGGGGCTCAAACTCAAAGCCTTCAACCGCCTCAAATGCCGCATCTGGCGTGCGTAAAACCTGCAAGCTCATACTCCCTTCCCAGCCCTTAATTATTGACACTAAACGTGTCATATTTTGACGGGTAGGTCAATCAGGTTTCTGATTGCAGGACGGGGCGCTTGGCAAATAAGCGAACGACGACTGACCAGCCCCCGGCTAGAAAGGCGACCCCCAGTGCCAAAGCCAAATCCTCGCCCCCCAACGGCCACCCTCTGTGCCCTCCCGTGGGCACAGAGGCTTGGCCTTGCACGTTTCCCTTCCAGCTGCGAATTTGCCCTCAGCCCACTTGCCTTTTGCAGTGGCAGAGCACGCAATCCATGACCTACCGCACCCTGCTGACCGAGTATTTCGCAGCGGCAATTGCCGCTGCAAGTCCTCGGCATGTATTGCCAGCAGCGTTGCCAAGAGGGTTAGTCAAGGGCAAAACTTTGGTGCTGGCTTACGGCAAAGCCGCAGCCGAAATGGCCTTAGTCGCGGCGCAGACCTTGGAAGGGCCAGTCACGGGCCTTGCCGTGACCCGCCATGGCCATGGCGCTGATTTAAGTCACACCAAGATTGAGTTGATCGAAGCCCGTCATCCCATTCCTGACGATTATAGCCTGCAGGCTGGCACCAAGATGCTGGAACTTGCCGCGACCGCTGGGCCCGACGACCGCGTGGTCTTTTTGGCTTCTGGTGGCGGCTCTGCCCTTTTGTGTGCGCCCGCTAAAGGTATCACTTTGGTCGAGAAGCAGGCGATCACTGATGCTTTGGTGCGGTCGGGGACGCCAATTCAAGACATCAATTTGGTCCGCCGCCATTTATCACACGTCAAGGGTGGGCGGCTCGCTGCCATTGCCGGTGCGCGAGGTGCTGAGCTGCACACGTTTGTTATCTCTGATGTAGCAGGCGATGATCCGTCCCTTGTCGCATCTGGGCCTAGCATTGCCTCGCCGTTCGACCCAAGGGGGGCTTTATTAGTTTTGCAAGGTGCGGGCATAGACGTGCCAGAGCACATTCATGCTGCGATCATGGCTAATCGGTCAGCCGCCGCTATTGAGCACCCTGTTCATACTGTTGCCACCAATGGCGATGCGCTGCGTGCGATAGAGCGCCGCGCTCTAGCCGATGGTTGGAAAGTCATCGATGCGGGTAAAGCTTTAACCGGTGATGCTGCGACCTGCGGCAAAGCCCATGCAATTCAGGCCCAGATTTATGCCCACACGCCCGGTCGTCATTTGATGATCTCCGGCGGGGAATTAACGGTCTCCAAAGCCCGCAAAGACGGCCAAGGCGGTCCAAATCTTGAGTATCTGGTAGGGCTTATGACGGCTCTGCCGCATGATGCCAAAGTTGAAGCCCTTGCTGGCGATACGGACGGTATTGATGGCACGCAAGATAATGCCGGGGGCTATTTGCAAGCCTCTTCGGTGCAGCAGAGCGATGCTCTCCACGCCCTAGCAACAAACAATACCTATCCTTTTGTCCAGCGTTTGGGCGGGCTGATTATCACGGGGCCGACCCGCACCAATGTGAATGATGTTCGCCTGATTGCCATTGAAGGCGCTTCGACGTAACCGCGCCAATCGGTAGCGGTCCAAGCATCTCGCCCTTGCCAGCCGCACAATTCTCGCTAGAGGGGGAGCCCGCAAGGACGGCAGATTAAGAAGGGCAGAAGCATGAGCAAGTTTGGTGGAATTGATGCGGGCGGAACTTCGTGGCGCTGCGCTGTCTTTGAAGGCAAAGACACCATCCTCGCCCGGACTTCCTTTCCAACGACGACGCCTGCGGAGACTTTGGCGCGCGCAATTGCCTTCTTCAATGGCCAGAAAGAGCAAGGTCAAGCAGTAAGCCGTATTGGTATCGCCTGCTTTGGTCCATTGGCGGTTAATCCCGCCAGTCCGCGCTGGGGCCACATCCTTGCCACCACCAAGCCTCATTGGTCTGGGACCGATGTTGCTGGCCCATTGGCTGCAGGGACTGGCTGTCCAATTGCGCTGGAGACCGATGTTACCGCCGCCGCCTTTGCAGAGCGGGCATGGGGGGCAGGACAAGGCTTGGATGACGTGTCCTATGTGACGGTGGGAACCGGCATTGGCGCGGGTATCATCTTGGGTGGCAGAGCCGTCTGGGGCACCATGCATCCAGAAGCAGGCCATATGCGGGTGCCGCGCCATCCCGATGACTTGGCTTTTGCAGGGGTTTGCCCTTTTCATGGCGATTGTATCGAAGGGCTGGCATCGGCGCCCGCCTTATTGGCACGGTGGGGTATGGATGCGTCAGACCTGCCGGATGATCATCTGGCTTGGGAGATCGAGGCGCATTATTTGGCCCATCTGGCGGCCAATCTGGTGCTGACCACGGCCGTCAAAAGAGTGATCTTTGGCGGTGGTGTGCTGGCCCGTGCTGGCCTTGTTGAGCGGGTGGCAGCCAAGGCCAAGGACCTGATCGGACCTTATGGAACAGCCGCCCCCGGCGAAGGTGGCTTTGACGTTGTGGGCGCAGGCCTTGGCCTAGACTCAGGGCTTTTAGGGGCGCTTTGGCTGGCTGAACAGGCGCAATCTTAGCCTAAAAACCGCCGTTCAAAGGCTTTTCAGCTCTTAATCTAACAATAGGTCATACAAAAAACCTAACTCTGTCAGAGAGAAAGACACTTTTGCGAATTTTTTATGCAATGGATTGCATCATGGTTCTTGCAATCCATTGCATAGATGGTATCAAAAAGATCAGGCAGGCCGACAGAGCCTTAGCTATAAACAAACACCGGGAGTTAAGTTATGAAGGTTGCCCAATTCTCTAATTGCGTTTCTGCGATTGCGCTGGTTACCGCGCTTTCGGTTGGTGCGCCCGCGCTGGCTCAACAAGCCGCAGCTGCAACCCAAGAGCCTGAAGGTCTGGAAGTTGTCATCGTGACTGCTTCGGGTGGTAATCGCACCCAGATCAACAGCTCGGTGTCGGTCACCACCGTCAATGCGCAAGCGATTGCTGACTTCAAGCCAAGTTCTGAGTCTGAACTCCTGCGGATGATCCCAGGTATTCAAGTGTCTGGTACGGCTGGCCCCGGCGGCAACTCCAACATCGCGGTGCGCGGTCTTCCAGTCGCAACGGGTGGATCTCCCTTCGTGCAGATCCAAGAAGATGGCCTACCAACCGTCTTGTTCGGCGACATTCAGTTCGGCAACAACGATTACTGGACCCGCTTTGACGCCAGCGTCGCCAATGTTGAAGGCGTTCGCGGTGGCTCCGCTTCCACCTATGCATCCCAAGCCCCCGGTGCGGTCATCAACTACATTTCTAACACCGGGCAACAGCAAGGTGGCTATGCTCAGCTCAGCACCGGTCTTGGCTTCAGCGAAAACCGCTTCGACTTCCGCTATGGCGGTCCAATCAGCGACCAGACCCGCTTCCATGTTGGTGGGTATCTCAAAAAGGGCAGCGGCCCGCTGGACGCAGGCTATGACGTCAGCAATTCCTATCAAATCAAGGGCAATCTGACCCATGATTTTGCTGACAACAAAGGCTTTGTGCGGGTTCTGGTTAAGATCGCCGACACGCAAGAGCCAAACTATACCGGCTCACCAGCCTTGGCCTCGATCAATGGGTTGGAAGTCTCCAACATCGAGCCATTCCCCGGCTTTGATGGCCGCACGGACTCCAACTACTCAGTCTATAATAAAGACTTTTTGATCTTAAACCGCGACGGCGTGCTCGAGCGGGTGAAGATGGACGGGATCACCACCAAGGCAACCTCGTTGGGCGGTCAGCTTCGCTACAATCTGAATGACAATTGGAGCGTCGATAACAACTTCCGTTGGACCGATATGAGCGGTGGCTTCGCGGCGCCCTTCTTAAACGTCGCGACCCGCGCCAGCGTCATCGGTTCGGTTATCAGCCGTCCAGGTCTGCCGAACGCAACCGTTGCCAGCATCCGCTATGCGGCTGGTCCTAAAGCCGGTCAGGCGTTCACCGACACCTATCTCGACAATAACGTCAATGTTCGCACCAACATCCGCGACATTGGCAGCACCGCCAACGACTTCAAGCTGACTGGGAATTATGACACGGGCTTCGGCGCTTTAACCGCTCGTGTGGGCTATTTCTACATGAAGCAGAACATTGCCATGGACTGGCATGTCAACAAGTCGCTGCGTGAGCTGAGCGGCAACAACCCATCGCAATTGGATCTCTTTGATGCCGCAGGCAACAAGCTGACCCAAGAAGGTATCTCGGGCTACAACAACAATTGGGGCGATTGCTGCGCCCGCGATTACGACCTCTCCTACACCAACACTGCGCCTTATATCGCGCTGGAATTGGATGCAGAGAAGTTTGCCTTGGACGGTTCGGTCCGCTTTGAATCGGTTGAGGCAAGCGGCAACACCGTTGCTGGTGGTCCTGAATTCTTGGTCAATTCAAGTGGCGTCCAGATTGCAACAATCCGCGCGAACGGTGCCCGTGAAAACTTGAACTACACCCGCGACTACACCTCTTGGTCGTTCGGGGCTTTGTACAAGCTCAACGAAGACACCAGCTTCTTTGTCCGCCGTTCGAAGGGTGGCCGTTTCAATGGCGACCGTCAAACTGTCAGCGGCAAGATCACAGCCAATGGCTCGCTCACCCAAGCCGGGCGTACCGCTTCGGTTGACTTCGTGAACCAAGACGAATTG